>CAZLBE010000240.1:0-2786 GCA_964557635.1 uncultured Desulfobacterales bacterium | reverse complement strand
ACTGTAACAATTTCATTGGGATCTTTTACAAAACGATCGGCCATCTCACTTATATGAACAAGGCCGTCCTGGTGAACGCCAATATCAATAAAGGCTCCAAAGGCTGTTACGTTTGTAACTATTCCAGGGACTGTCATCCCCGGTACAAGGTCGTTCATGTCATGAATTGTTTCATCAAAGGAAAACCCGCTAAACTCTTTCCTTGGATCAAGTCCTGGATTTGCAATCTCTTTTACAATATCTTCAAGGGTAGGCATACCCACAGTCTTTGTCAGGTAACGGGACAGATCAATTTTTTCAATGGCCTTTGTGTTCATCATAAGCTCTTCAATGCCAAGGCTGGCATCTTCTGCCATTTTCTTTACAATTTTATAGGATTCAGGATGAATACCGGTTCTGTCAAGTGCAGTATCTGCATTACGGATTCTTAAAAATCCAGCAGACTGCTCAAAGGCTTTTGGCCCAAGCCTTGGCACTTTTAAAAATTCTTTTCTGTTTCTGAACGGGCCGTTTTCATTGCGATAACGCACCATATTGGCTGCAATTGTCATATTCAAACCCGAGACAAAGGAAAGCAGTTCACTACTTGCAGTATTGACTTCAACACCAACCCTGTTCACGCAGAGCATCACCACATCATCTAAAGCTTTTTTTAATAATTTCTGATCCACATCGTGCTGGTACTGCCCCACACCTATGGATTTTGGGTCCAGTTTGACAAGTTCGGCAAGTGGATCCATAAGCCTTCTGCCGATGGATACAGCTCCTCTGACCGTAATATCGTGATCGGGAAACTCCTTTCTTGCTGTTTTTGATGCCGAATAAACAGAGGCCCCGCTTTCATCTGTCATGACAATATCGATGTTGCTGTTAAGTCCAAGCCCTTTAATAAAGGTTTCAGTCTCACGTCCGGCCGTTCCGTTACCAATTGCAATGGCCTTGATCCTGTATTTTTTCACAATGTTTTGTACTGTTTCTTTGGCCTTTTTATTCTGGCTTTGAAAGGGAAAGATTACATCGTGGTAAAGAAGCCTTCCCTGGGCGTCAAGGCAGACCAGTTTACAACCTGTTCTAAATCCCGGATCAACGGCAAGAACTTTTTTTTCACCAAGGGGAGCAGACAGCAGAAGATCCTTTAAATTAGCAGCAAAAACACCAATGGCAGTTTCATCGGCCTTTGCTTTTAATTGATTTATGCATTCTTTCTCAATGGATCGTAACAATAACCTTTTATAAGAATCCTTTATAGCTGATTTTAATATCAGAAAAGTACCAGATTGATTTTTAATATATCTGTTTTCAATAAGTTTCAGGGCCTTTTCTTCATCTGGTCTAACATGTACAGAAAGAACCCCCTCTTTTTCCCCCCTGAGCATGGCAAGTATTCTGTGGGAAGGTGCCTTAAAAGCTGTTTCTGACCAGTCAAAATAATCCTTGAACTTTATTATGCCCTCCTCTTTTTTTCCTTTTTTAATACTGCATTGGATAAGGGCAGTATTTAAAAATAATTTTCTGATACCTGCTCTGACATTAACATCTTCATTTATGATTTCAGCAATAATATCTTTTGCTCCGGATATGGCATCTTCTGCAGATTCAACCTCTTTTTTCAGAGAAACATATTTTTCCGCTTCAGCAACGGGATCAGAATCTGTCTGTTTCAAAAGAAAATCTGCAAGGGGTTCAAGTCCCTTCTGCCTTGCAATTTCTGCCCTGGTTCTTTTTTTAGGCCTGTATTTTTCATAAATATCCTCAAGCTCAACCATTGATGAGGTATTTTCAATGTCATTTAAAAGCATGCTGTTTAAAAGATCGCGTTCCTTTAAGGATTTAAGAATTGCCTTTTTTCTGTTTTCAAGGGCATTCAATTGTTCCATGCGGTCCCTTATCCCGGCAATAACAACTTCATCAAGAGATCCTGTAACCTCTTTCCTGTACCGTGCTATAAAAGGAATGGTGGCACCCTGTTCAATTAACCGACCAACTGCTGCAACTTTTGCAGTTGTTAAATTCATTTCTTTACTGATAATTTCTATTATTTTCATCATGAAAGTACCTGGGGTAAAATGATCCTGATGCCGATGATGATCAATATAATCCCGCCGAAAATTTCCATGCGTTTACCAAACAACATCCCCAGCCTGTTTCCAGCCTTAATGGCTAAAATAGACATACCTGCTGTGATCAAACCGATAATGATACTCGGGTACCAGATATTCACATCCAGCATGGCAAGGCTTAACCCTACAGCAAGGGCATCAATACTTGTTGCAACACTTAGCATGACCATGGTCATTCCCTTAGATGGATCTTTTTTCTGTTTCTCATGCAGTTTATCCATGCCCTGCATTATCATTCTTGCGCCGATAAAGCAAAGAAGAAAAAAAGCAATAAAGTGATCAAAGGCTTTAAAACGTGAAACAACGCTGACACCCATAAACCAGCCAAGTACAGGCATAAAGAACTGAAAAAGGCCAAAATGAAAAGACAGACGGAACCTTGCCCTGACATCCTTTGCGAATCCTGCAGCTGCAGCTGCAAGAGAAACTGCAGCAGCATCCATGGCAAGCCCCACTGCAATAAGGATAATTTCAAATATTGTCATGTTTTTTCAATTTTACTCCACTACAATCTTCAAGCATTTAAAATAATTTTTTTTAACGGCTATCAGGCCGACCGTGACTTACGACCAGATCTACTCAAAAAATCAAAAATTCTGACAATTTAATGGTCTAAAGCGAGCTATGCCCGCAACCCATGTGCCTACCTCAATTTCTTGTTTTTTA
>CAZLBE010000239.1:0-4375 GCA_964557635.1 uncultured Desulfobacterales bacterium | reverse complement strand
AAAACCGAATTGGGAGCAGATTTGCCAAGACCACATAAAGAAAATTTTTGCATGGCTTCACCCAATTCCTCAAGAAGTTCAATATCTCCATCTTTTCCGTTGCCTGCACATATTTCGGTTAAAATATTTAATGACTGCTTTATCCCCTCCCTGCAGGGGTTGCACTGACCGCATGATTCATCTTTTAAAAAATCAAGGAAATAACGGGCAAGGTCAACCATACAGGTATCCTGGTCCATCACGATCATTCCACCTGATCCCATTATGGAACCGACCTTTGCAAGCTGCTGATAATCAACGGGAATATCCAATAATTCTTCAGGGATACACCCGCCTGACGGACCGCCTGTCTGTACTGCCTTGAATTTCTTTTTCCCTATTACACCCTGTCCCATGTTAAAAACAATTTCTCTTAAACTTATCCCCATGGGAACTTCTATAAGCCCTGTATTTTTTGCCTTTCCAACAAGACTGAAAGCTTTTGTACCACGGCTGTTTTCCGTTCCGAATCCTGCAAACCATTTGGCTCCTTTAAGAATAATTGCAGGAACATTGGCATAGGTCTCCACATTGTTGAGATTTGAAGGTTCATCCCTGAATCCTTTATCAACGGTGTGAACATATTTTGCCCTTGGTCTTCCGACTTTTCCTTCAAGGGATGACATAAGGGCTGTTGACTCACCGCATACAAAGGCTCCGGCACCAGTTGAAATTTTAATTTTAAATGAAAAATCGGTGCCTGCAATATTTTCACCTAACAGGCCGTATTTTTCAGCCTGATTTATTGCGGTTTCAAGGCGCTTGACTGCAAGTGGATATTCATTTCTCACATAGATAAAACCGGAATGAGATCCAATGGCAAGGCCTGCAATGAGCATTCCTTCGATAACGGAATGGGGGTCCCCTTCGAGAATACTTCTATCCATATATGCGCCTGGGTCACCTTCATCGCCATTGCATATTATGTGTTTTTCACCTTTGCCTCTGGCACAGGTTGCCCATTTTATTCCAGTTGGAAAACCTCCGCCTCCTCGACCCCTTAATCCTGATTCTTTAATTGTCTTAATAATTTCTTCAGGCTTATTTTTTTCAAGAACAGTTAGAAATGCAAGATAACCCTGTTTTGCAAAATACTCTTCAATACTGTCCGGATCGATATATCCGCAGTTTCTCAAGGCAATTTTAACCTGGCCTCTGTAAAACGGAATTTCTTCAAGAAAAGGAATATCTTCAACAGGTTCTACATTCTCCTGTGGATTTGACATATCATCTTCGAGAAGAGAACGTGGGTCTTTTACCTGTCCAAGGATAAATTTTTTTATTTTTTTATCTTTGAAATCCGATTCCATGTAAGAATTAATAAGGTCAACAATCTTATCTTCTTTCACATTTTGATATACTATTCGGGGCCGCCCCTCTGAGATAATTTCCACAAGGGGTTCTTTTTCGCAGAAACCTATACATCCGGTTCGGCATATTTTCACGCCATCATTTCCGAAAAATTTTTTTTCTGCTTTTTTAAAAGAATCCATTGCACCGGTCGCAAGACCGCATGATGCCATTCCTATATTGACCTTGATGAATTCAGGCTTATACAGTTTCTGACTGTATTTGCCTCTTAATTTTTTAAGGTCATCAACAGATTTAATATTCATGGTTTATACCCTTTGTGTTTTTATTCGTATTGTTCTATAAGTGTCTTTACTTCATCGGATTTTACATTACCATGCACATCCTCATTAATTTTAATAACAGGCCCGAGACTGCAGCAGCCTAGACAGCGGACAGACTTCAGAGTAAATCTTTTATCCTCTGTTGTTCCTCCGTCTTTTATGTGCAACCCATCTTCAATCTGAGTTTTAATTCGATCTGCTCCTCTGACATGGCAGGCCGTTCCAAGGCAAATTGAAATAAGATTTCGGCCTCTTGGCTCAAGACTGAAGGTATTGTAAAAAGTACAAACCTCGTAAATTTTGCTATATGGAATATCAAATTTTTCTGAAATATATGCTAATGCAGCCCTTGGAAGGTAATTATAGCGACGTTGAACAGCTTGAAGGATCATTATAAGATTTTCCTTATTTCCACCAAATTCATCGTCAATCAACTGATCAAGATCTGAATAATCAATTTCTTCTATTTGATCATTTTTTTTAATTTTAACTTCGTTCATCTGCAATACTCCTTGAAATAATGAACAAATTTTTGATAAGGTGTAATATTTACGCAGCAAAATAAAATGAAAAAACTCGGTACTCTAAGCATTTTCATAAATATTATTTATTTATGCTGCTGCAATCTGCTGTGTAACAGGACACGCTTCAACACATTCACCACATCCAGTGCAGCGGTCAAGATTTATACTGCGTGCGCGTTTCTTAATCTTAACCTTAAAATTACCCGGAACTCCTTCAATGGATTCAATGTCAGAATAAGTGATAAGTTCAATGTTTAAATGCCGGCCGACCTCGACCAGTGTAGGTGAAATAATTCACATTGCGCAGTCATTGGTGGGAAATGTCTTGTCAAGCTGGGACATGACTCCTCCAATGGAAGGGGTCTTTTCCACGAGATAAACGTAATAACCGGAATTTGCAAGATCCAGTGCTGAGAGCATGCCGGAAATTCCGCCACCCACAATCACCACAGAACCTATTACTTTATTGGTCATTTTTTTCTCCTTAAATCATCTTAAATCATATGGGGACAGATCTGAACAAGAATATGAGTTTATATGTATTTCTTCATATTTGAATGTTTTAAATAGATTATTTTTTTTTGTCAACACTAATACTCAATTATCAAGTTTTTAGCAGAATAGTTTGTCAAAATATTTCATACGTCAGCTTTGTATAACCGCCATGAGGCGGATCTGGATTGGCCCATATAAATTTTTGCTGGCCTTGACAAAATCCTTGATAATGTATAATCAACAGGAGGTGTGACATGGTAATAACACAAATTTATTTAACAAATCAACAACGTTCTGAGTTAGCCTTAAATTCTAATATGAGGCACTCTCCAAACATTTACATTATAAGCCGAATATTTACATTAAAAACGCTTGGGTTGCGGGCATAGCTCGCTTTAGAAATAAAGCTTATTATTATATTATGAAGAAAAAAATTATTGTGGTATGCGGCCCAACCGGTATTGGAAAAACAGGTTTTGCAATCTGGCTTGCCAATACGTTTGATGGTGAAATTGTCGGTGCTGATTCCATGCAGATTTACAGATACATGGACATAGGAACTGCCAAGCCTGACTGTTATGAACGGAAAATGGCTGTTCACCATATGGTTGATATTATTGATCCTGATGAAGAATTTGATGCTGCAAAATTTGCTGACATGGCTGACAGCTCAATTGCAGAAATTATAAACAAAGGCAGGATACCCATTGTTGCAGGTGGTACGGGGTTTTATATTAAAGCGCTTATGCACGGGCTTTTCAGGCAGGGCAGGGCAGCAGACAGAAAAATAATAAAAAGGCTTGAAATAGAATCAGAAAAAAAAGGCTCTGTTTATCTTCATAAGAAACTTAAAACCATTGATCCTGACTCGGCAGACAAAATTCATCCAAACGACTCATTCAGAATAATTCGTGCACTTGAAGTTTTTGAATCAACGGGAAGGACTATGAATTCATACCAAAAAGCGCATAATTTTGCTGATAACAGATATGACGCTCTGGAATTCGGTCTTTATATGGATAGAAAAAAATTGTATGAAAAAATTGATCAAAGAGTTGAATACATGATTGAGAATGGACTGGTTGAAGAGGTAAAGGAACTTGTTAAAATGGGCTATTCCTGCAGACTCAAATCAATGCAGTCTCTTGGATACAGGCATGTTTGTGATTATTTAAATAAAAAAACATCCTTTGAAGAAACCGTTTCCCTTTTAAAGCGTGATACAAGGAGATATGCAAAACGTCAGTTTACATGGTTTGGGAAGGATAAAAAAATAATATGGCTTAAACCCGGTGAAAGAAAAAAGGCAGAGCAGTTTGTCATGGATTTTTTCCCGGAAAAACGAAATTTAAAAACATGAAATATAAGAAACTGCAAACGTCCTTTATTGCCATCCAGTTCATTAAATTCAGGTCCATTAAATTCAGGTCCATTAAATTAACAAAACAATTTTCAGGAATTATTATGCAAAAAAGAAATAATTGGTTTATCTGGCATCTAATTGTAATTATTTTCTGCCTGTCATTTTTTTCAGCCTGCGCTGGGAAAAAAATTATTAAAATTTCTCCGGAAGGTAAAAAACATGCAGGAGAAAATATATCTTCCTTAAATAAAAAGAAATTTTCTGAAGAACTTAAGAGAGAAAATGCTTTTAAAACACTTAAAGCAGATGCTGAGCAATTT
>CAZLBE010000238.1:0-4376 GCA_964557635.1 uncultured Desulfobacterales bacterium | reverse complement strand
TGTCTTCCCGCAGGAGAGCAGCATATTGTAATACTTCCGGATAAAGATGAGGCCTTTGCAAGGGCTCTTGAAGCCATTGGTGTTATTATCGGCAATTGAGGGAGGTGGAGAAAAATTCTGCATAAAATTTGAATTTTGCCGTAATATCAAAGCACATCCACTTCTTTTTTTATGCAGATCAAAGGTCCGCCGTATGTCTGTGGATCAAATTCGTGTTTTTAGCAAGTGCAGACAAAGATATGGTTTTTTCAGTCGTCAGTTAAGTTGTTTAACATTTCCGCTGCTAATTGAGGTTTAGTTCTAATCATCAGGTGAAATGTAAAGAAAAATTGAAAAAATTGTATGAATTTTTAGACCGCTTTACCGTTTACATGAATACGGAAAATATATCTTAATGAAAGATATCCTATCTCCAGGTCAATTTCCAAATCAGAACCCTATGCACCCGGGACCATTGCAACCTGCGGCCTGAAATTTAAATTATTAAAATAATAATCAACACCTGTTCTGTTTCTATTGTAGAGGCAATGCTTCCCTTACAATTTACTGCTTCCCGGAATTGCTTATAATTGGTGTTTTATGATTGACAAGGGATAAGCATATTGTTATATTCCTTACTATAGATATAATAAAAGGGCGCTAAAAAAGTTTTATAACCGGAATGTGCCGAAGACGTGAACGATGAAAGCTGCTGTTGATTCCAAAACAAGCAGTGCAGTGTAATCAAGGGCAAATCAGAAGAAACCAGGGGATATTTACCGGATCGTAATGGGAAGCGGGTGAGGTTCTCCTGAAAAGACCTTTATTTCATTGTCATTTTGTTGCGGACAGGCATAATTTTCTGCACAGGCTATGCGTGTTGCAATAAATTTTTTGTTAACACATAGTATATATCGACATATTACACCTTAACGATTTTAATAAAAAAGGAGAGACAAATGAGGGGATTTTATAACATGTTTAAAATAAAGAAAAATAAAGAAAAATTACAGAGTTTTGCTGCGACTGTTTTTTTAACCTTTTGTGCAGCATTCATATTTGCATCTGCAGCATTCGTGCCGGGCGCTGCCTGATCAGTCTCGTTTGACAGCCTTCCCGTTAAAGGGATGGTGACAATGATCGATCTTGGTGCAAAAAAATGTATTCCATGCAGGATGATGATGCCGATATTGGAAAAAAGTAAATATTCTACAAAGAACAGGGCGGTTATCAATTTTATTGATGTCTGGGAAAATCATGATCAGGCGACAAGGTTCAGGATAAGGGCAATTCCAACCCAAATTTTTTTTGATAAAACGGGTAAGGAGGTGTATCGTCATATTGGTTTTTTAGATGAAAAATCGATTAAAGCGCAATTGCTGAAAATGGGAATTGAGCCTTTAAAAAGTTAAAACGATAATAAAAGGAGCCTTTTCAGCAAAATGCTTGAACATTTCTTTATTACAATTAATCAATGGATGGCCGGCAGCCCTGTAACGGCGGCAGCAGGGTGTTTTATATGGGGAATGGTCAGTGTGATGTTAAGCCCCTGCCACATGGCATCGATTCCGTTGATTGTGGCATATGTCGGAGGGTAGTCAAAGATACTTGAACCAAAACAGGCAGGGGTATATTCTTTAGCTTTTACAGCCGGCCTTTTTATCACAATCGCTTTGATCGGTATCATCTGCGTGCTTTTAGGCCGCATGTTAGGGGATGTGGGAAATTACTGGCAGATAATAATCGGTATGGCTCTTATTGTATCCTTTGCCGCAGGACACTGCCTTCCAATTGTGATTGCAGGAAGTTCAACTGCCGCTGTGCGAAGACTTGTGGAAAACACTGCATGGCAGGGCGCAGGCAATATGTTTAGGAAAGGCGCTGCAGCTGTTATTGGCATGTTTGGGATATATTTCATGGCCAATCCTTTTATTTTATAATCGCCATGAGGCGGAGCTGGAGGAATTTAATGATGCTTCTTAAAGACTACAAACTGGAAATTTTTAATTCAGAGTGCAACCCCGGTGCAATACTTGTGCATTGTTTTGCACATCTTGGGCAGGATGTGTCAGAGGCGCTGCCCTATTTAAATGCGATTTTAGGGGGTTTTGAATATATAAAAGATCCCCCTTCGGTTACTTTTAAATCCCAGGGAAAGCTCATAACTGTTCATGGCCGCAAAATTGCCATTAACGCATTAAAAGGCGAAGAAGAGGCAAAAAGAATAGTTGAATGGCTTAAAAGGGAGATCAATGATGCCTGGGAAAAACGTGATGAAATTGAACCTTGTTATGAAGGAATGCCAAGGCCCGGGATTGTGGAAATTTTAAAATTTCTTCCAAAAACAAACTGCCGCGAGTGCAAAGAGCCTACATGCCTTGTTTTTGCCACAAAAGTTGCTGAAGGTGTAAAAACAGCAAAAGACTGTACACAGATCGGGGAGAGTGAAGGTGTAAAACTTGCCCAATACATGAATCAGTTTAATCTTGATGTCTAAAGCGAGCTATGTCCGCAACCCATGTGCCTACCTCAATTTCTTGTTTTTTATTACAGAAATTCAGGGGTAAGGCATTAAAATATTTCAGGAGATCCATCTCAGTCTTTAAGAAAAACGCTGTGGTACTCATCTTCTGTAATATGTTTTTTCAGGTATGCATGAATAAAATCGTATATCTCTTCCATCTCATTATTTGAAAGTCGTGGAACAAAGGTTTTTAAAAAATGATCCTCGGAAAATTTCTGGAGATAAAACATTAATGTTTCCTCATCTGTCTGCCTGTTCATGCCAAAGGCGCCAAGCCCTTTATAATTCTGTATAAAATCGTGTGTGTCTTTAGTCATATTTCTTTCCAATTCCCTAAATTAATGTTTAAATTTTTTTAAAGCCCTTGCAGGAGAACCACATTCAGATTAGCATGGACTCCAAGGGTCGTGCATTGGACAATATTTTTGTGGTATTATACCAAGGCAAGATCAATTTTCAAGACCTTGCTGACATTGAGGTAAAAGAATATTGAATTTAACAAAAAAAGTGGGAATATTTCGTTCCCAAATAGGATCGAAAATGTAGCTTAAAAAACCGGTCTTGACATGGGGTCCACTTTAATAAAAAATTTAAGTATAAAATCTGTCTTCATAAAAAAAAATGGAAAGAAGGTAGCTGACGGGGATAATTTGCAAAAATTTAATATTTTATCATATATTCAAGGCCTGAAGCCTGAATTATTATTAAACTCTATAGAGGTAATAACCTGTTTTTTTATTATTTTTATAATCATAATAAACGGAGGACCGGCATTGGCTGACCAGAGAGCAAATCAACTAAAATACGGATATTTCAGTTCTTATGATAATTCCAGGATAAGTTTTGGCAAAGCAGAGCCATCTGACAATAACAGGCACCAGGCTGTTCTGCTTTTAAACGGAAGAAGCGAATTCATGGAAAAATACATGGAAGTTACAAGAGAGCTTCTTGCAAAAGGGTTTACTGTCTTCAGTATGGACTGGCGGGGGCAGGGTCTGTCCCGTCGGGAACTGGAAAACAGAGACAAAGGATACATAAGAACGTACGATGATTATCTTAACGACCTTGAAATTTTTTATAAAAAAATAATAAAACCCGCTGGACTTCCTGTGATCATTCTTGCACACTCCATGGGTGGACACATTGCCCTGCGTTTTCTTTCTTCAAAGCATGATGCCATAAAAAAGGCTGTCCTTGTATCTCCCATGGTGGATATTGTAACAAAACCCGTGCCCAGATTTTTATCGGGAATGATAGCTGATATTGCATGTGCAACGGGTTTTTCAGAATCATATATTCCTGGAGGAAGCAATTACAGACTGGGAAAAATAAAATTTAAAGGCAATGACCTCACCCATGACAGAAAAAGATTTGCCATACAGGATCAAGAGATAAAAAAGAATCCTGCTCTCGGCGTTGGAGATGTCACATGGGCATGGCTCAAGGCAAGTTTTGATTCCATTAAAATCCTTGAAAACAAAAAATATGCTTTAAAAATCACTACTCCTGTGATGATTATAAGTGCAGGAAAAGACAGTGTTGTTTCCATCAGTGCACAGCAGAAAATATGCAGAGAAATGCCCTTTTGCACCTTTGTTTCAATTCCCGGCTCCTTTCATGAAATACTGCATGAAACAGATGCCATAAGAAAAATTTTCTGGGATCATTTTGACACATTCACCGATAAAAAGTAACTTTAACATTGTTGTAGAGATTGTTCCCTGTGTGTTTTTACATATGATAAAAATAATCAGATAATTTTACCCGTGGCTGCAAAAAGCTTCAGACCGCCATGGGAAAAGGGTTTCAGGGAAACAGGAAAAGGAAGGGCTGAAACAAACTCTTTTCCGGGAAGCACAATTCCCGTGCGCCA
>CAZLBE010000237.1:0-4394 GCA_964557635.1 uncultured Desulfobacterales bacterium | reverse complement strand
AATAGCTTTCAAACTCAGTGCATTTTAAAAAACTGGAGTACGAAGGAACTTGAAATATAGACTTTCATAAAAATAATTATCTGAAAGTCTATATTCCTGTATATATTTTTCCTGAAAGATTATTTTATTCTTCTTTCTGTTTTTCTTTATTCGGTTTTTGCTTTTCCTGATTCGGGATGGAAATTGTTTTTAATTTTAGCAGAGTGTTTTTTATTATATTCCTGTACTGGTTAAGAATTTTGTAATCCTGTGGAGTTAAGGCAAATTTAGAAGCAGTATCTATATAATGTATAATTTCATCAAAATTCGGTATCCCCTTTTTTTTAATCAAGGCATCTGCCCTGTTTAGATAATAGTTGAAGATAAGGGGGAAAATTTCTTCTCTTGTATACTCTTGTTTTATATCACCGGAAAATTTTGCAGTCTTCAGTGCAATAAATTTTTTATTTCCAAGTGGAGCAAATTGCCCCTTTAAAATTTCAATCCCGGATTTTGTATTTTTCAAATAAAATTTTTTAGAATTCTTTATGCTTGCACCGATAAGCATAAAAAGAATTAGAATAAAACATGTGCCCGCAATAAAAATATTCTTTCCTGCCTCAAATTTATGCGTGTTGCTTGATGATTCCATATTGTCTTTTTCCTGCTTGATGTTTTCAGCTTCCCTTGCCTGTCTCTCTTCTTTTTCAGCTATCTGTTTAATGGCTCGCTTAATCTCTTCTTCTCTTTTTGCTGCTTCTTTAATTCTCTTTTCTTCCGCTATTCTCTTTTCCTCTGCGATCCGTTTTTCCTCTGCGATCCGTTTCTCTTCTGCAACTCTCATTTTTTCCTCCGCGACTTTTTTTTCTTCTGCAATTCGTTTTTCTTGTTCTATTTTTTTCTGTTCAGCTAATCTAACAGCTTCTTTTTCAGCTTCATGTTTACGTTTTTCTTCGGCCTTACGAGCTTCGTCCTCCCGTTTTTTCTCAATTTTATCCTGATCAATTTTAATTGAATCTTTTTTGATTTTATCTTTGGCCTTTACTTTAGTTTTTTTGGCCTGTTTGTCTGTACTTGAAGCCATTTCCTTTTTTTTAGTTTTTTTGTTTGCATTAGTTTTTCTGGTGTTCTTTTTATCAGGGGATGCCTTTTTTGCCCTGGTCTTTTTTTTAGTTTTTTTGTTATCCG
Source organism: uncultured Desulfobacterales bacterium (assembly GCA_964557635.1). Taxonomy (GTDB): domain Bacteria; phylum Desulfobacterota; class Desulfobacteria; order Desulfobacterales; family Desulfobacteraceae; genus WGCX01. The sequence continues at coordinate 3,227 of CAZLBE010000237.1, read as the reverse complement.
GTTTTGCGGAATTCTTTTTATTGTTTTTTGCGGAATTTCCTACTTTTTTTGAAACAGTCATTATACATTACCCCTTTTATAAAAAATAGAACGTAAACTATTGCGTTTATTGGCTATGCGTCTACGACTATTTTTGTCATAATCGTTGATTCTTTGAGGCAAATCCGGGCCAATCCAAATCCGCATCATGGCGGTTATTAAAAAAGTACAATTTATTTTACAATTAATTTGATGTTATTTTTTCTATATAGATGACGATATATAAAATAAAACTTAGTTTGTAAATACTTACTTTATTGTTTTTTGTAAGTTCCCTAAGACCTGGTGCAAATTTTAAAATCAGTTAATTACCTGAAAAACGATAGCAGATACTAACGTTTAAAAAGGCGGTGCTAATTTCAGACTTTTTGGGAAACAGATTTTAAATAAATCAAATTTGGTGTATTCTGCTGCTTTTATTTATTGGTGTACTCTGTTATATTTTCTTATAAATCCCCATGAGGCGGATAATGAAAAGTTTTTAATTAAAAAAATAATTAGATACGATGATCATTGAAAAGGGTGACTTGATTATGATTAATATTGATTTTCTTTATAAATCAGGATTTATTTCCAGCCTGGATTATTATTTTTCACTGATCCTGTGCAGGACAGTTAGGGAAAATGATCCGGTTATGCTTTTGTCTGCTGCGCTGACGTCTATGGCTGCCAATAGAGGAAATGTCTGTCTTGATATTAATGGATATGCAGGGAGAACGGTGTCAGAGCTTGATTTTTCAGACTTTATTAAAATATCCCGAATAGATATGCAATTGTCAAAATTCCCCGGATACTTTTTGTCCGGCAAAGCAGGTGATGATTCCGTATTTCCTGAGTCAGAACATTCATGCCTTAAATTTCCCGAAAAAAATAATTGGATTGAATCTATAAAAAACAGCAGTATTACAGGAGAGTCTGCTGAGTTTCCCCTTGTTTATGACGGAAAATCAAGATTGTACCTTGCGCGATATTATGATTTTCAGAAAAGAATTGTTGAAAACATTGTACAAAGGATAAAGAAAAAGCCGGATGATGTTAATATTGCTATTTTAAATCAAGGGCTTGACAGACTTTTTCCATGTGCACAAAAATCTGATTTTCAAGGATCCGGTACAGAAAATAACGGAATAAAAAGAATAAAAATAGAAAAATCATTTGAAAAAGAATCTGATATTGAAGCAATTGGTGACATGGATGAAGGAATAAGAACGCAGAAACAAGCTGTGATGAATGCTGTTTTAAGGAAATTTACCATCATTTCAGGAGGCCCTGGTACCGGAAAAACATTTATTTGTGAAAAAATAATTGAACTTTTAAATGATCAGGCAGATGCTGCATCTCTGCCTCAACCAAGGATCATTACGGCAGCTCCTACTGGTAAGGCTGCTTCAAAATTAAAAAATGGCTCCACAATTCACAGAATGCTTGGGGCTTCAAATAGATCAAATCAGTTTCGATTCAATAAAGAAACCCCAGTTCAATGTGATGTAGTTATTATTGATGAAGCTTCTATGATAGATATTGCACTTATGGCAAGGCTTCTCGAAGCTGTGCCTGAAAATGCAAGACTTATTATGTTAGGAGATAAAAATCAACTTGCCTCGGTTGAAACAGGGGCAGTGTTTGGAGATATCTGCAGAGCAGAAATAATGTCAGATAAATTAATCAGCTTAAATTACAATTTTCGATCCGGAGGAAACTGCGGCATTGACAAACTTGCAAAGGCAGTTAATGCCGGAGACACTGTGGAAGTTGAAAAACTTTTATTAAATAAAAACGCTGATGATATTTGCTTTTTGGAAACCAATAATGGAGCGAATGATAAGATTAAGGATGAAATTATTAAAGAGTATCTGCCATTGATGAAAGAGAATGATCCTGGAGAGGCTCTGGAACAGTTTGATAAGTTCAGGGTTCTATGCGCCCATAGAAAAGGTTATTACGGAACTGAATTTTTTAATAAAATGACGGAGGCCATACTGCGCCCATTGGTAAAGGGGGATTTTTATAAAAAACCTGTAATGGTAAATGTAAATGCATACCATAAAAATCTTTTTAATGGAGATACAGGACTAATAGTTAAAATGAAAGACGGTTTATCAAGAGTTTTTATAAAAAAAGAAACAGGAGGAAAAAGAATAAAGAACAATAAAGAGAATGAAAAAGATATTGGAGATTCCGGTTTTCTTTTTTCAGATTTTCCTCCACATGAAGACGCATTTGCCCTGACTGTACATAAAAGTCAGGGCTCTGAATTTGATCACGTGCTCTTTGTAATTCCTGCAATGCTTTCACCTGTTGTTACAAGGGAACTCTTATATACCGGGATTACAAGGGCAAAAAAGAAAGTAACCATTGCAGGAGATTTAGAAATAATTAAAGAAGCTGTCAGGCTTCCCGTGCATAGAAGTTCAGCAATCACAGAGCTGATTGACAGTGCAGGAATTTAAAATTTTCACGCTCCGGAATTGTAGCTTTAAATTATAAATTAAAGCGATGACCGCAAATGACCGTTGGGACCAAAAATACCACGAAAGGTAGAGCTTTTAGAGCCTTCGTATTGCACTGGGATAAAAATTTTTATTCATGACGAAGAGCTTCAATGGGGTCTAACCTTGCAGCCTTTCGGGCGGGGAAATATCCGAAAATAATACCCACTGCAACGGAAAAGACAAATGCTATGGCAACTATTGCAAGGCGTGTTCCTATTTCCCTTGTTCTTTCAGTAACTGAAACCAGCATGATATTCATTATTCCTATACCGCCAACAACAAGGCTTACAGCTGCAACTGCACTTAAAAGCGCCGTAAGAACTCCAGTTGTTCTCGTCATCATATTTACAATTTCCTGCATATCCATCACCCTGAAATCATCAAATTTTCTTCCCATGCCTATTGTCCAGTTTCTAACTATCAGAAAAGCATTGGTGCTTCCGGTAACCGAGGTTGACCAGTTCTGATTTCCGTAAATGGCATGGATTGCTTTATTTGATGCCGGAGCCACTGCAATGAGATCGGGAATCTGATGCTCAATGGCAGCGGCATCGGACAACTCCAAAGGATTCCCCTTTATATGGGCACCCCCCGGACCATGCCACTGTCCCGGCTCAATATTCCGTGTTAAAACAATACCCTTTATCGGTGAATAGATAACGGTTTTGGAAAGATCCGTCAAAAAACCTTTAAGGG
>CAZLBE010000236.1:0-4427 GCA_964557635.1 uncultured Desulfobacterales bacterium | reverse complement strand
GTTTATCCATAATCCGCAAGGGGGTTATTATTTTTAACTTAAAATGCGTTGTGGCAGGATTTTCCTTATTCAGGTGTTCATCATCTGAAATTATGTTATCTTTGTATTCAAGATTCAAATCATCCGGATTTAAAGGATGTCACTGGAAACGGCATGGGCTGTTTCAAAGACCATGGCATAGGTGCAGTTTGACCTTAAAATACACACCCTGCATTCCTGATGCTTTAAAGCACAAACCGTTCTTTTCAGGGCATGTCCGAGAACTCCGCGAAAAGTTGAACCTTTATACAGGGGCAGTTCAGCATCATCTTCAAGCTGAAGTTTAAATTTATAATTACCAATTTCCATGCTTTATCCTTATCTATTGTAAAATTAATATCTCAACTTTCGACTTAAGCTTGAAATAAGTTTTGCGGCTGTGTGCAGCAAAAGCTTAGCCTGATTAAATAAGTTCTTTTGTTCATTTTGTCATTCCATACTACGGGGGAATCAATTCCTGATCATGGCGGTTTTCAAACAAAAAAGGGAAATAAAAACATAAAAGGTTCTGTTCACTATAGCTGTTCATATACGATCTAAATTTGATATCGCCTGAAACCACGAAAGTAAAGGTATTTATATGTTTAATTGTATATTCGGAGGAAAATCACCTATTTTTAAAAAAAAGAAACTTGACCTGAGCATATAGTTTTGTTAACCAGTCTTTTAAATTTACGTTAACTAAAAAATAAAAGGTCAAAAAGGTCATAAGATAAGGAATTTAATTCAAAAAATTTATTTTTATAGACTAAAGTAAATACAATGAAAGAAAAAATTTTAAAACGTCTTTTTGTTTCAGGTAACGAGGTTATTTCAGGGGTTCAGATCAGTTCGGAACTTGGCATATCAAGGGTTGCAGTGTGGAAGCATATTAAGAAGCTCAATGAAGAAGGATATGAAATTATTTCTTCTTCAAAGGGGTATAAATTAAAAAATCCCGGTGATCTGTTAGCTTCTTTCTGCTTTGATAACGAGAAATACCATATACATTTTTTTCAAAAACTATCTTCAACCATGGATAAAGCCCGGGAAATGGCAAGAACCGGCGCACGCCACCTGACTGTAATAGTGGCTGAAAAGCAGACAAAAGGCCGTGGAAGACTGAACAGAACATGGCTGTCTTCAAAGGGCGGTCTATGGTTTACAATTATTCTCAAACCTGATCTTCCTCCTGTACTTTCATTCAGAGTTAATTTCGCAGCATCTCTGTGTCTTGCAAAAACATTGATAAAGCTGTTTAAAATTAACGCCAGTATAAAATGGCCCAATGATATTCTTGTAAACGGAAAAAAACTTGCAGGCCTTTTATCGGAAATGGAAACAAAGGCGGATATGATTTCCTTTGTAAATATTGGTATTGGCCTAAATGTCAACAATTCTCCTGAAGAAATGGAACCAAATGCTGTTTCAATAAAAAATATCCTTAATAGAGAAGTGTCAAGAAAAAAAATACTGACAACTTTTCTTGATGAATTTAAGTTAGAACTTGCTGCAATTCATGATAAAAATCTTCATGGTGAAAATAAAAATATCATTGACAAATGGAAAAAATATACTTCCACAATCGGAAAACAGGTAACCATTGAAACGTCCGGGAGTATATCACATGGACTTGCCGTTGATGTTGACTCATCCGGCGCCCTGATACTGCAGCAGGAAAATGGAACACAGAAAAAAATAATATATGGTGACTGTTTTTACAGGAAAAAATAAATATGAACATTTCAAATCAGCTGAGAATGACAGTTTACGCATCTCTGTTTGCAGCTCTTATCGCTGCAGGCGCCTTTATCGCAATTCCAATAGGGCCTGTTCCCATAGTGCTTCAGAATATGTTTGTCCTTCTTTCAGGAATTATTCTCGGGCCCAAGTGGGGGCTTGCATGTGTGTCGGTATATCTTCTCATGGGCGCGCTGGGGTTTCCTGTTTTTGCAGGAGGAACAGGCGGAATCGGAAGACTGTTCGGGCCGACCGGAGGATATCTTCTCTCATATCTTCCCGCTGTATTTATAACGGGAGTTATTTCCGGAAAACTGCGGAAAACAATGGTTTGTGATATCATTGCCATGGCTGCAGGCTCGCTCATTGTCTATGCAGCAGGAGTTCCATGGCTTAAATATGTTACCGGCATGGGATGGAATAAAGCTATAGCGGTTGGTATGTTTCCTTTTATCATTGGTGATATAATTAAAATAATTGCAGCTGCTTATGCTGCAAAAATAATAAGGCCTATTGTAAAACACTGAGTGTATCATCTTTTATATGAAATAAAACGTAACCCGTTACTTTTATTTCATAATTCGTTGTGAGGCAATCTGGGCCAGTCCAGATCCGCCTCATGGCGGTTATAAAAAAAACAGCAATTAAATATGAAACATAAAATTATCGAAATTATAAACCTGTCCCATATATATGATAAAAAAACAGGCTCAGGCATAAAAGATATTAACCTTTCTATTTTTAAAGGTGAGTTTATCATTTTTGCAGGCAGAAACGGTTCGGGCAAATCAACTCTTTTCTGCCATCTTAACGGACTTTTATCCCCGGATTCCGGGAAAATCCTTGTTGAGAATAAAAATATCAAAAAAAATTTAACCCGCACCCGCAGAATTGTCGGCATGGTATTTCAGGATGCAGACACACAGATCGTAGGCGAGACCGTATTTGATGACGCTGCATTTGGACCTGAAAACCTAAAATTTTCCAGAAAAGCAATAAACGAAAAAGTGCTTAATTCACTTGATAAATTAGGACTTCTACCACTTAAAGACAGAAACCCATCCACCCTGTCAGGTGGAGAAAAACGAAAACTTGCCATTGCAGGGATTCTTGCCATGAATCCTGAAGTGATTGTTTTTGACGAACCTTTTTCAAATCTTGACTATCCCGGTACACTTGAACTTATTAAGTGCATAAAGGATCTCCACAGATCAGGGCATACAATTTTAATTGCCACCCATGATATTGAAAAAATAGTGTCCTGTGCAACGCGGTTAATTATCATGGACAATGGAATTATAGCAGCGGATGATAAACCCGTTAATCTGTTAAAACAGCTCGAAACCTTCGGTATAAGGGAACCATGTGCTTCAAAACTTGGCATGGATATAAACCGGATATCATGGACCAGTTAACCTCTTTCACCTACCAGAGCGGAACATCTTTTCTACACATGCTTGATGTGAGATGTAAAATTTTTTCCATGTGCCTTTTGAGTCTGTCCATTATTAGAGCTGATTTCGCATCTCTTGCCCTGACAGGGGTTATTACTGCAACGCTTGTGATTAATGCCGGCATAAAGCCTGTGGTGATGTTTAAGGATCTTAAATATTTTTTTATCCTGCTTGTCTTTGTATTTGCGGCAAGGGCACTTACAACTGATGGCGCCCCTTTCATTATTCTCTTTAATATATCAATAACAAAACAGGGAATGATCACCGGTGCCAGGATATGCTCAAGATTTCTCATCATAATGCTTCTTGGTATGGTGTTCACAAGAACCACAAAACCATCTTCCGTAAAAGGGGCAGTTCAATGGTTTTTATCTCCTGTCCCTTTTATCCCTGAAAAAAGGGTTTCAATCATGATAAGTCTGTTTTTAAGGTTCATGCCCTTTCTCATCAAACAGACAAAACAAATTTCCAGCGCCCAGAAGGCGAGATGCTCGGATCTTCAGCCAAATCCCATAAAAAAAACCGCCCGGCTGTGCGTACCGCTTTTTAAGAAAACATTCCAGTCGGCAGACAGACTCGCAACTGCCATGGAAGCAAGATGTTATTCAGAAGACCGTACAGATCCGGAATTTATCAAATCCGGCCATGAAACTATCATCTATTTCACCGCACTTGCACTTTCAATTGTCATGATTTTATTTTAAATTTCTGAATTCCATCACATGAATTTCACATGGACCTTTCTTGTTCTTGGCCCGTCAAACTCACAGAAAAAAATTCCCTGCCACGTTCCTAAAACAAGCTTGCCTTTTTCAATGGCTATAAGCTCGGATGAGCCCACAAGACTTGTTTTCACATGGGCTGCAGAATTACCTTCAAGGTGATGATAATTATTTTCCCAGGGAATCAAATTATTAAGTACATCGTTTATGTCTTTTCTCACATCAGGATCTGCATTTTCATTAATGGTGATTCCACCTGTTGTATGCATTGAAAAAACATGAACAAAACCGTCTGAAACACCTGATTCCCTGACAAGTTTTTTCACTTCACCGGTAATATCCAGCATTACACTTTTTGAGTTTGTTTTTAAATTAATAAACATTTTTATTTCTCCCCTTTTTTTAATTATTTTACGGTTTTATTTTGTATAAATATTTGGCCAGCACTCCATCTTCGCCCATTTTGGCCTGTTCACATAGCATGAGTATGCTA
>CAZLBE010000235.1:0-4432 GCA_964557635.1 uncultured Desulfobacterales bacterium | reverse complement strand
CCTATGTGGTGGCGGGTGTTGCAGATAATGTACCTTTAAAAAATGTTTTCAAGGGAGTGACGCTTTTCCTGCCTGCGTATATCATTACCATAGGACTGTTAATTGTTTTTCCTGCAATTATCACCTGGCTGCCTGGATTTATGAAATAATTTTAAAAAAATCGCAAAGGCAGCTTTGCCTCATGGCAACTGTCATCATGATGGTTTTATATGAAATAGCGAGTAAAACATTAAGCCTATTTCATCTTTTGTCAGAATCTTTGATTCTTTGAGGCAAATCTGGGCCAATCCAGATCGGCCTCATGGCCGTTATACAAATCTGCACATAATTTTGAAGATTTATTCCATACTGCCAAATTCTCATATTTTTAAAATAACCTCCAGTGCTGACAACTGATAAATGATAACTGCGGCTTTGCCGCTTTAGTGCTTTACCCCTGAATTTCTGTAATAAAAAAACAAGAAATTGAGGAAAGGCACATGGGTTGAGGGCATAGCTCGCTTTAGTGTCTTTCTTTTTTGACCTTAACAGGCTGTTACAGAACCGGAAGTAATCCAGTATGACTTTATCAGATGCCAGATATAGATATTGTAAATAAATTTTACAATTTTCATTTTGTAACAGCCTGCCGGCAGCTTATTTCTGAACATTAACTCATAACGACTATTCCACTTTTTCAATCCATGATTCAGTATCTTCTGCATTCCCATACTGAATATCTGTTATGGCATTATGGAATTTCAGAGCCATGGGACCTGTTTTGCCTCCCCCGATCTCCATTATTTCATCACCATATTTAATCAGGCCGACGGGAGAGATTACAGCAGCGGTTCCTGAACCGAACACTTCGTTTAAGGTACCGTTTTCATAGGCTGTTTTTAATTCATCAATGCTTATCTTTCTTTCTGAGACGTTCATTTTCCATTTTCTGGCAAGGTGAAGGACTGAATCCCTTGTAATACCCGGCAGTATGCTTCCGTCAAGACTTGGTGTGATCAATTCATCGCCGATATTGAAGAAAATATTCATGGCTCCCACCTCTTCCACATATTTCCTTTCAATACCGTCAAGCCACAGCACCTGGGCATATCCTTCCTTTTTCGCCTCTTCTGAAGCGTACAGGCTTGCAGCATAGTTGCCAGCGGTTTTATACTCTCCCACCCCTCCTCTTATGGCCCTTACATGATCCTTGGAAACCCAGATTTTTACAGGGTTAAATCCTGCTGCATAATAGGAACCCACAGGAGATAAAATAATAAAAAATCTATAGGTGTTGGATGCCCTTACCCCAAGAAACGGGTCGGTTGCAATGACTGTGGGACGGATATAAAGGGAAGTTCCAATGGTTTCCGGAATCCAATTTTTTTCAAGTTTTAAAAGCTGTTTAAGACAGTCCATGACAAAATTTTCATCTATCTGAGGTATACAAAGACCATTTGCAGACCTGTTAAGTCTTTTGAAATTATCCCTTGCTCTGAAGAGCTGAATTCCGCCGCTGGCTGTTTTATAAGCTTTCAGACCCTCAAAAATTGCCTGTCCATAGTGGAACATCATGGTTGCAGGGGAAAGAGGTATATCCTCAAACGGTTCAATTCTCGGATTGAACCACCCTTTGTCAGGTGAATAATCCATGTTAAACATATGATCTGTAAAAATTGTTCCAAAACCAAGATCCGAATCAGCAGGCCTTGTTCCCTTTTGCTCTTTTTCTCTGACAGATATTTCCATTTAAAGTCCTCCGTTAATTTAAAATTGAATAAAAATATTATATGATCTTGAACCAGGGGATTTGTCAAGGGAATTTGTAAAATATGGCTGTTGTTTATCATATTTTTTATCACCGGGATATACTTGAAAGATTTTTTAGTCTATAATGAGCAATGTCAATTGGCGGTACAGGTCAAATATTTACATCATAAGTTTTATTCTTTAACTATTGATGGTCGGCCAGAGATATTCCGCCATGAGGCGGAGCTGGATTGGCACAGCCGCCACGCAACGAAGTATGGGCTAAAAGCGCGTAAGCCAAAATCCGCTATGATACCCGGAGTTTTTCATATAACCGCCATGAGGCGGATCTGGACTCGGCCCAGATTGCCTCACAACAATGTTTGAAAAAACCGCTCTGATATCCGGAGTTTTTCATATAAAAAAAAGGGAGGAAAAGTTGATGGAAACAATGAAAGCGCTTGTAAAGGCCAGGGCAGAGCAGGGCTTGTGGCTCGAAGATGTCCCTGTACCGGAGACCGGTGATTCCGATGTTCTGATTAAAATTAACAAAACAGCGATCTGCGGAACCGATGTTCATATTTATAACTGGGATGAATGGGCACAGAAAACCATACCCGTACCAATGCATGTGGGACATGAATTTGTCGGTACAATTGAGCATGTGGGCAGGAATGTCCATGATTTTAAACCAGGGGATCTTGTGTCAGGAGAAGGACACCTTGTGTGCGGCCACTGCCGTAACTGCCTGGCAGGAAGACGGCATTTGTGCATGAACACAAGCGGCGTAGGAGTGAACCGCCCCGGAGCATTTGCAGAATACCTTTCCATTCCCGTTACAAATGTGTGGTATTGCGATAAAAGTATTCCATTGGATGTGCTTGCATGCTTTGATCCCCTTGGCAATGCTACCCATACAGCTCTTTCCTTTGATCTTCTTGGCGAAGATGTGCTGATTACAGGGGCAGGTCCCATAGGATGCATGGCGGTGTCCATTGCAAAACATGCAGGGGCAAGACACGTTGTCATTACTGACGTGAACCCCTACCGGCTGAAACTTGCCGAAAATGCAGGCGCAACCCTTGCCGTTGATGTAACAAAGGAAACCGTTGAAAACTGTCAGAAAAAGCTTGGCATGAAGGAAGGCTTTGATGTTGCAATGGAAATGTCCGGTAATCCTGCTGCATTTAATTCAATTTTAAAAAACACCTGCCACGGGGCAAAAATTGCCATTCTTGGCATCATGCCGGGAAAAACCGAAATAGACTGGAATACCGTTGTGTTTAACGGGCTTACCATTAAGGGAATTTATGGACGGGAAATGTATGAGACCTGGTATAAAATGACTTCCATGATTCAGTCCGGTCTTGATATTGCACCTGTTATCACCCACAGGTTTGATTATACTGAATTTGAAAAGGGCTTTGAAGTTATGAGATCCGGCAATTCCGGAAAAGTAATTCTGAACTGGGCTGAACAGCATGAGTAATCAAACCCCTTTAAAAAAAAAGAAAGAAGGAGATTCAACAATGTCTTTAGATAAATTAGATTTATCTCTTGAGCAGGAGATAAAGAATTTAAAAAAAGAGGGCAGGGCAAAAATAAAGGAAAGAGTTATAACCGGATACATACCTCCCACGGGAAAACAGGGGCCAAGGTATGTGTTAAAAGGTGTTGACCGGAAATTTATCCGCATGAATTCCAATTCTTACCTTTCTTTATCAAATAACCCTCTTCTGATAAGTGCCGCTGATAAAGCAACAAAAGAATTTGGTGTGGGGCCCGGGGCTGTTCGATTCATTGACGGCACATTTTCCCTCCACGTTGAACTTGAAAGAAAAATTGCAGCGTTTACCGGAAAACAGGCTGCTAAAATTTTTAATTCCGCTTATACGTCAAATTGCGGTCTTGCCCTTTCCATTGGAAATAAAAAAACATTTTGGATTGGAGACCAGCTGAACCACAACAGCATCATACGATCCATGCGTATTGCAGGGGTTCCAAGTGAAAACAAAGCGATCTTCAGGCATAACGATCTTGATGACCTGAAACGATGCCTTGATGGTGTCAATGAAGATATGGAACGTGTTGTGGTTGTATTTGACGGAATTTTCAGCATGCGCGGCGATAATGCTCCCATTGACAAAATTAAAGAGATAACGAGAAGCTATGATTCAAAATTTAAAGACGGGGTCATAACCGTTGTGGATGATTCCCATGGTATTGGGGCATACGGGGAAACGGGCCGCGGTACATCGGAATTTACAGGCGCATCTCCGGATATAATTGTGGGAACATTTGGCAAGGCCTTTGGTGTGAACGGCGGTTTCATTGCTGCAAGCAGCGCTGTTGCAGAAGCTGTCCGTCAAAAGGCAGATACCTATATCTATACAAATCCCTTAAGTGTTGCAGACTGTGCTGCCGCATTAAAAGCCCTTGAAATCTGTGACAGTAAAGCGGGGCAGAAACTGCTTTTCAATTTAAAGGAAAGAACCCTTCAGTTCAGAAGAGGACTTGAATCCTTGAAACTGGAATCCATTCCAGGTCCCCATCCTGTTGTGCCCCTTGTTGTAAGGGATACGGAGAAAACCCATGAAATGGTGAAAAATCTTTTTGAACAAGGTGTTCTTGTTGTGGGCTTAACCTTTCCCGTTGTGCCAAAGGGAGATGAAACCATACGTTTCCAGATCAATGCAGCCCATAC
>CAZLBE010000234.1:0-4438 GCA_964557635.1 uncultured Desulfobacterales bacterium | reverse complement strand
ATTTCTTTTAGCCTGAAAATTTATAAGTTGCTCATATATTTCCATTGCTTTTTGTATGTTTTTATTATCTTCCAGAGCATCAAAATAAATAATTTTATTATTATCAAATCTGCCTTCAATATGATTTTTATAAAGAGAGTACACATTCCTGTCTATTATCAAAACACTATTTCCAATTTTGGATAAGTTCTCCAAAAATAACAAATCGTTTTCAAAATTCACATCATAATCAGCAATATTTGAATGTATGCGTAATGTTTTCATGCTAAAAATCCTCCATCGATCACCATAACCTGACCGGTGATATAAGTATTTTCTTCAGAAATTAAAAATTTAATAAATCTGGCAATCTCAACAGGTTCTGCAAACCGCTTGAGGGGAATAGTATCTTTTATTTTCCGGCACTCATCTGGTTTAAGATTTTCTTTTGTCATATCTGTATTCACATACCCCGGGCATACTGAATTTATGAGAATATTATAAACACCAAGCTCATGGGCCAGAGCTTTAGTAATACCGTTTATTCCAAATTTAGTCATTGAATATAATGTTCTTTTTTCTTTTGAACGAACACCCCAAATGGAACTTATATTTATTATTCGCCCAAATTTCTGTGATTTCATATGAGGCGAAACACAACTAATAATTTTCAGTGGCGCTTCCAAATTAACAGCGAGCATACTTTTTAATGAATCATTATCTATTCTATCAACATCTTTCAGAAGATTTATTCCCGCATTATTGATTACAATATCAATTCCATCTAAATCAGATAAAAAAACTTCAATGGATGACAAGTCATTTAAATCCATCTCTTGTCTTGATGGCGCAACGATATCATAAGATCCGGTATTCAACAACTCAGCACAGATAGATCGGCCAATTCCCCTGCTTGCCCCGGTTAAAAGTATTTTTTTTTTAGTTGTCTTATTATTACCCATAATTGATCCTTTTATGCAAACGTTATCAGTTTATCTGAATATTTACCATAAAAAATTTAACACCATAAACAAATCAGCACCAAGGAGTATTTTGTTTCAATTCATCCTGACTCAGAAATGGAAACATATCTTGAAGGGGCCTGGATACCATACGTCCATCAGGCATCCTCTTTGAGGAAAGCTTTGGGGAAAATATATAATCTGATGTAAGATTGACATCGCAAAGAACAGGCCCCTTGCTGTTCAGGATTTCTCTTATTTTTCCTTTAATATTGTTGTGATCACAAATTCTAAAAGTTTTTAAGCCATATGCTTCTGCAACTTTTGTAAATTCCGGAAAGCTGACTCCGGATTTACGATCACAGCCTACACGATTACCTTTAAAAAATGAATCCTGGGTTTGTATTATGGACAAATATCCATGATTGTTCATAACGAATATTTTAAGCGGCAGTTTGTGGTGCACCACTGTCTGAAGTTCCTGTATGTTCATTTGTAAACTTCCGTCACCTGCAACACATATAACCTCCTTTCCTTTTCTGGAAAAGCATGCACCTATTGCAGCAGGAAGATCGTATCCCATTGCAGCACAACCGGAATTCCAGAAAATTCTTTGATTGTCTTTTACAATGCCAGCCTGAAACGTAACAACACATGCGCTGCCATTACCCGCAACTATTGTAGAATTGCTGTTTGCTTCTTCAGTAAGAGCTTTTATAAAATAATAAGGATGAACTCCACTGATGCATTGACTATATTCAGCCAGAACCACTGGATATTTTTCTTTGCGGTCTATACACCACTTATGCCATTTGTTCCATTTGGGTAAATTTTCAGTATTTACAGATGCATTAATTTTTTTCAAAAACAAACCTGCATCAGCATGTACAGCAATGTCCGGCTTAACAGTTGGCTTATTCAATTCTGAAAGATCAATATCCACAATAATTTTCTTTGCAGACTTTGAATATGCCTGCCAGAAATAACTGACTTGCCTAATATTGTTTCTTGTGCCAATGGTAAGAAGCAGATCCGAATTCTGAACAGCAAAATTACCGGATCTGGTTCCAATAGTGCCAAGTCTGCCTGTAAAAAGAGGATGATCAGTTGGAACAAGATCAAATCCATTGAAAGTAGTTACAATGGGAATCCCAAGTTTTTCCGCAAAATCTAAAAGCATACGCCGTGCACCGGCAATTCTTATGCCGTGTCCTGCTACAATTACCGGGCGTTCAGCCGCTCTCACAGCCTCAAGGACTTCAGATATTTTATTATCCAGATTTACCCCATCAATACAGCCTGAACAATCAACCTTAGTGAAGGACTCAAGCGAATCCTCTTTAACAAATGCCCCCTGGACATTCAGGGGAATATCAATCCATACCGGACCTGGTCTGCCCGTTGTTGCAATATGTATCGCCTTCTCTATCTCCTTTCTCACATCTTCCGGTTCAGTCAGCATAACAGCATATTTAGTAACAGGTTTTACAATATCGATTATATTGATCTCCTGATCCCCAAGCTGTCTCAACCCGATTCCACGGCAGGATTCAATGGTCGTCTCGAATTTGACCTGGCCTGAGAGATAAATAACTGGCACTGAATCAAGCCATTGTCCGATAACACCTGTCAGTGTGTTTGTGCCTCCCGGCCCGCTTGTTACAACTACAGCACCGAGTTTGCCGGATGCCCTTGAATAGCCTTCGGCAGCTATTGCACATGCCTGCTCATGATGATTACAAACATACTGAATACGTTCTTCCCTGCCCACAGCATCATTTAAGTGCATGGCGCCGCCGCCCGTGACCATAAAAACATGACGGACTCCATAATCTGCAAGAATCTTAAATATGTAATCTGCAACTCTTATCATAATACAACTTTCCTTATACATTCAATCATATAGTCAACAGCACTTTGTTCCATACCGGGATAGAGACCAATCCAGAAGCTGTCATTCATAATTTTATCGGTATTGCCCAAAGTTCCAATAATCCGGTAATCCCTGGCTAATTCTAATCCATCAAAACAGGGATGGCGGATGATATTTCCGGCAAAAAGATTTCGTGTCTGGATATTATGATTTTCGAGGTGTTGAACTACGTTGTTACGTTTAAAATGAGCATTATCCCTGATGGTAAGCAGAAAACCAAACCAGCTTGGGTCACTGTTCGTCGTTGCCCGTGGTAAAATAAAGCTGTCATTCAGTTCTTTTAAACCATTATAAAGCATATCAAAATTCGCCTTACGCCTGTTTGTGAAGTCCAGCAACTTATCCAATTGTGCACAGCCTATTGCCGCCTGCAAATCAGTGGGCTTTAAATTATATCCAAAATGGCTGTAAACATATTTATGATCATACCCAAAGGGAAGAGTTCCGTATTGTTTACTGAAACGGCAGCCGCAGGTATTATCTCTCCCGCTTTTACACCAGCAGTCTCTGCCCCAATCCCGCATGGAAAGAATAATTTTCTGCAGTATGTTATTGTTTGTATAAACTGCACCGCCTTCTCCCATGGTGATATGATGTGGCGGATAAAAGCTGCTGGTGCCTATATCTCCGAAAGTACCGGTTAACTGCATGGCAGCCTGATCGAAACTGCTCACTGTATCTGATATTTTCGCTGTATCCGGCATTGCGGATAAATCTGGCCATAATTTTTCAGACAGATATTTACTGCCAAGAGCATCACAATTATCTTCGATAAGCCACAGATCATGTTTCTTGCAGAACGTTTTCACCGCACGGATATCAAAGGGATTTCCCAGAGTATGAGCTACCATGACAGCTCTTGTTCTCGAAGAAAAAGCTTTTTCCAGCAAATTTACATCCATGTTAAATGTATCAAGATCCACATCAACAAACACCGGAACTGCTCCATACTGCACAATGGGTGCAACAGTTGTCGGAAAGCCTGCAGCCACTGTTATCACCTCGTCCCCTCTTTTTATCCTGCGATCTTTAAGAAGAGGAGATGTAAGGGCCATGAAAGCAAGAAGATTTGCGGAAGAACCGGAATTAACAAGAAAAGCATACTTAATGCCAAGGAATTTAGCAAGTTTTTTTTCAAATTCTGCCGAATATCTGCCCTGGGTCAACCAGAATTCAAGGGATGAATCCACCAGATTGATCATCTCTTTTTCATCAAAAACACGACCTGCATAATTGATTCTGGATTTGCCGGGGATGAAAGGCTGATTTTGTTTATGGGCGAAGTTATAGTAGTTGTGCACAAAATAATTTTCATTGAGCCGAAGGATTCTATCTGTGACTTCTGTTTTCAGCCTGCCCACTATTTTGCACCGTCTCTTATCAATCCAAAAAGTCTTGTGTGAGCGTACAATACCTTTTTTTTTAAGTTTTCCTGCTGCAAGGTCATTATTGTCTATAATGATGGAAGTGTTTTCATACTCATACTTACCGACCTCTCTGGTGATGAATGTCACCTGATAGTCATTCAGATATTCACCTGTAATTAATCCGGGCCTTACCTTCC
>CAZLBE010000233.1:0-4462 GCA_964557635.1 uncultured Desulfobacterales bacterium | reverse complement strand
CACTTTCCAGAGTAACGTTTCCGTTTTGCGGGGCTTTCTCTTAAAAAAGTGTCAACTACTTTTGGTATAATATGAAGGATGCCTTTTTATCTTTCATTTTTTAAAAACAATTTTATGGGAAAGAAAATTTATATTCTCAATTTGTCCTGCAATTACCCTTGTTTCCCCAAAAAGTCCTTTTAAAATGAATTTATCACCTTTTTCAGGTGTGATTAATGCAACATCTTCCATAACAAGGTCTTCATTTCCGTTTGATTTTAAATAAACATTTGACTCACACATAATATTTTCTCCCTTTGCTGATTTTATTTGCTGATTTTATTTTTTGGACGGATTTGGAGCTGATCCAAATATATCCTTTCCGGTCGTTTTTGCTTTTTTTAAGTCACTGTCTTGCACCAAAAATTGCCGTTCCGACTCTCACTATTGTTGAACCCTCTTCAATGGCAGTTTTGAAATCACCACTCATTCCCATGGATAGATGTAAAAGCTTAACTCCTTGTATATGTTCGTTGTTTATTGCCTCCTTAATATTAAAAAGGGCTGTAAAATATGGCCTTGCTTTTTCAGGGTCATTATAAAAAGGCGGCATGCCCATCAGTCCCTGTAAATTGATATTGGGCAAGCTGCTTATCTGCTGTGCCAGAATTATTGCATCTTTTTCATCGGCTCCTGACTTTGATTCTTCACCGCTGATATTTATCTGCATTAAAATGTTCTGTATTTTGTTTATTTTTTTTGCCTGCTTATCAATTTCCCGTGCAAGCTTAATTGTGTCAACACTGTGGATTAAATCAAAATATTTTACAGCATATTTTGCCTTGTTTGACTGAAGATGGCCTATAAAATGCCAGGATACTGTTTCATTGCCTATCAGCTCTATTTTATCAATTGCTTCCTGGATATAATTTTCGCCCAAGATGTCAATACCAGCCTCTATGCCTTTGTTGATTAATTCACAAGTCTGTTTTTTGCTCACTGACACAAGCAGAATATCATGGGGATCTCTGCCGCAGTTTTCTGCAATTGTCTTTATCTGTTTCTTAACATTTAAAAATCTTTCTTTAACACTTGTCACAGGTATTTCCCTCCTTCTGTTTTTATTGACTGTAACCGTTCACAGTCAATTCGTGAACTGTAAGCGGTTACAGGGTGCCTCCGCGCGCGCCTTCGGCCCATAATTCGTCAGAATCTTTTATTCTTTGAGGCAATATGGGCCAATCCAGATCCGCCTCATGGCGGTTATCTTGAAATAATATTTTCTTGAATTAAAATTTCCACTACTTCACACACGGGCAGCCCCACAACATTGGTATATGAGCCGTTTATACTTTTGACAATAAAAGAGCCAAGCCCCTGGATAGCATATGCTCCTGCCTTGTCAAAGGGCTCATCCGTATTAACATACCATTCTATCTCTTTTGCGGACAATTTTTTAAATTTAACTTCCGTTTTTATGCTTTTTGTAATAATACGTCTGCTGTTTTTGCAGCAAAGAGTAATGCCGGTATAGACCAGGTGCACTCTATTGCTGAGTTTTTCAAGCATTTTTACCGCATGGTTTTTAGATTCCGGTTTTTCAAGTATTGTCCCGTCAATGACAACAATTGTATCAGCCCCGATAACCCATGCTTTTCGGTATTTATCAGCAATATTTAATGCCTTTGCTGCAGACAGTTTTTTGACGTACTCTGAAGGTTCTTTTTTTGAGAAGTCCGATTCATTGATGTTAGAAGGTATTACAATAAAATCAATACCAGCCTGTTCAAGAAGATATCTTCTTCTTGGAGATTCAGAAGCAAGAATTATTTTTTTATTATCCATTTTTTATTTTTTTACAGGAACTGATGAGTTAAACATTAAAGCTAACTATGCCCGCAACCCATGTGCCTGACTCAATTTCTTGTTTTTTATTACAGAAATTCAGGGGTAAGGTACTAAAACAAACAGCCATTCCTGATTTATATGAAATATAGCGTAAATTATTACGCTTATTGGCTATACGCGCCTTTGGCCCATGTGGCCCATGATTTGTCAGAATCTATGATTATTTGGGCAGATCCGGGCCTGAATCCAGATCCACCTCATGGCGGTTATAAAATTTTCGAAAAAATATTATTGTAAAATTGCTTGATATCTTTTATCAGAATCAATAAACTGTTACAAGCTTGTAATCTTTTTTTTATATGAAAAACTCCAGATATCAGAGCGGATTTTTCATACTTTGTTGAGAGGCAGATCTGGGCCAATCCAGACCGGTATTAGTCAATTTATAAACAGCCTTATTTATGACACAGATATGTTGCAGCACCCGTACGTCAAATTGCAGATATTTTGATTTTCAACCCAAAGTTTATAGCTGAAAACTGTCTGTTATTTGATATTTACATTAGGAGATCGGCCCTTTTTAACAAATTTTATCACATCCGATCTTTAAACTTCTGACCTTTAAATTACACATCCAGCAAATTGCTTACCTTTTCCCCTCGCTTACCTTTTCCCCTATTGATCCGCGGCTACATGAACCCTATGATTAGTACCGAGCCTCGTGCCTCGGCACGGTTACTAATCCTTTATTTGTTAGCTCCCTGGATACGAAACACCAAGCTCTATCGCTGCGTCATTGAGACGTCGATCATAAGTCCAAAGGGCAACATTACCTATAATGGCAGAAGCTAATAAATGAATATCTACGTATCCAAGGCCTCGCCCCATTAGTGAATTATTGTCAATAAATTCTAAGATTTCTGGAGGCTCAACAACAGGTGAAGAGGGAAGTGCCTGAAGAAGCATCAAAATTTCTGCTCGATTGCCCAAGTTACCACAGGCCAATTCTCCAATAATAAATGGATGGCAGGCAACAAAGCCGATATTCAATTGAGAAATGAGCTCATCATCAGATTCTCTGAAATGTTTAATCCAGACATTTGTGTCGGCAAGAATCATTTTTTATGGCTCAGATCTTCGCCGTCTTGGCATCCGGATTTTTTCCTCGCTTCCCCCAAGCGCAGCCAAACGTTTACTGCTCTCCAGGCTGATCAAAGTTTCAAGTCCTTTGCGAACGAGAGATGTTTTTTCTTTTATTCCAGTAAGTTTAGATGCTCTCTCGATAAGAGTATCTTCGATATTCAATGTAGTTCTCATTTCCTCCCCTCCTTAATATATGCATAAATTATACATATTAATATGTATCATTTAGATGAATAATGCAAGGAATTTTATGGTGAGCTATGTATGTTTCGCGCGGTTAGAGTATAATTCTCCTGACAACGTTGCTTTTTTAGCTTTCATTGTCATATCCCTTAGAAAATAAAAAATGCAAGAAAAAGGAGGAGTTATTTATGCCTGAACATGTCTGCCCAAAAAATGTTTGTGATTTGAATTCTTTAATTCAGCAGTGTCTTAAGGCCGAGCGGGACAGAAACCTGTCTAAAAATTCTATAAAGGAATTAAAACGATACCTGATGGAATTTGGCAAATATTGTAAAAGAAAGGATATATACTTCCCAAATAATTTAACGCCTGATTTTTTAAGACAATATACAGATCAGCGATGTCGGGGTTCCGGCCCCAATCTAAAAAAGGCAGTTGCCTGGTCCCTAAACCGCAAGGAATCCTCCATAAGAAGCTATTTCAAATATCTGCGCTTTTTCCAGGTTAAAGGTGCCGATGCTTTTCCCATTGAATGCCTGCCAAGGGCAAGGCAGCCCTATCCAGGACCAGTGGAAGCCCTCACTCCAAAAGAGGTTATAAAATTATTGAACACAGTTGATCAGACCAGTGTTCTGGGGTTCAGGGATTTAACTCTCTACACAGTACTTTACAGCCTGGGGCTTAGAATCAGTGAAGCATTGAACATAAATATTGAAGACATCGATACTATAAATAAAGTAGTTCATATCCATGGCAAGGGGCGTAAAAACAGAACATTGCCACTGACAGAAGATCTTCTTGAAATAATTAACAAATGGATAGTTTACCGCACCTGTCTGATAAATGCTGCAACACTTCACGCTTTGTTCGTCTCCAAAAAAGGAAACAGGCTTGCTGTGCTATAGTGCTGTGAGAACTGCACAGGATAATTTTAAAAAAATTGTTGGAAAAGCAGGCCCATTCTCCATTTAAAAAGTAACTCCCCACAGTTTAAGGCATGCGTTTACAACCCATGCCATTGAAGGAGAGCAGGATATATTTGTTTTGAAAGCAATCATGGGGCACGCCTCCACAAAAAGCACTGAAATATATCTTCATCCATCCATGAAAGTTTTGAAAAAAGCGATAAACGAGCATATTGCATCTGAAATTCCGGATGACCTTATAAAGGGGAATATCCTTTTTTCAGGAAAAATACAGGAACAACGGGATGATTTGATTGATAGTGGGTAAATTATTAATTGGTAAATCCCTGCGCAGAAGAACGTTGATCTGGATATCTCGTTAATCAATTTCTATGATGAACAGC
>CAZLBE010000232.1:0-4463 GCA_964557635.1 uncultured Desulfobacterales bacterium | reverse complement strand
GACAACAGACAACAGACAACAGACAACAGATGACAGTTCCGGAATGGTGATTGCCGATTCCTTAAGATCTCAGGCCATGGGATTTGGCCAGGTTTCCCGTAATGCCAATGATGCAATATCAATTGTCCGGATAGCGGATGCAGCCCTTGCCGAATCACAGAACATTTTAAATGCAATAAAAGTAAAGAGTATTCAGGCTGCACAGGATGGTCAGACTTTAGAAAGCAGAAAATCTATTCAGTCAGATATTAATATAGGGCAATCGGCATATCAGACTCCGCAATAAAGGATATCGACAGGATTCGTTCAGATCTCGGCTCTGTGCAGAATCAGTTTATGTCGGCAATTGCCGTGATAAGTGCAATAAGAATAAATCTTTATTCTTCGGAATCATATATCAGGGAAATTGATTTTTCAGATGAAATGAACAATTTATCAAAAATGAAAATACTCTCTGAAGCAGGAAGCTTTGCATTAAATAAATCAAATACACGTGCATCGGAGCTATTGAGTCTGCTTAAACCTTATGGTCAAAAATAAGTCCTGTTAACTCCTCCATTTTTTTCTTTATTTCAAGAAGTTCCTTTGATGGAATCTGTCTTATTATTTCATTTGTCTTTCTGTTTTTGATCTCGACAATGACCTGATGTTCCTCATCTTTATTATTTATGGTAAATCCAAGATCAGTTTGAAGATCATCCATATAGTCATTTAGATCCTCGGCAATTTTTTCCAGTATTTTACTGGAGATATTTTTTCCCTTTTCTTTATTCACTGCATTTTTATTCTCTATTTTTTGCAGGTCTGAAATTTTGTTTGGGTCATGTTGTTTCTCGCTTTTTACAGGTGCGGGCGCAGGAATCGAAGCTTCAATTGCATTTTTATTTGTTCCTGTGGAGCCTGCTGCTGTATTAACAGTGTTAATATTCATTTCTGCCTCCTGAATATTCTTTTGTTTTATATAATTATTTACAATGGATATGATTAAATAATCAACTTGTCAACCTCATTGCAGCATATCTGTCAGTATCCGTTGAGGCGGCATATCCATTAAAAGCTGTCCTGACCTTTCCAGTATTGGTAAGATGCTGCTTCAATTCTTTTTTATATTTGATAATTTTTTCTTTGAGGATTGAATCAGATTTTAAAATTTTGTTGATTTCTGAGATATATGAAGCAATAGTTTCCATATAGTTTAATCCAATTTCAGTCCCATTATCCTGTGTTCTGTTCAGGAGTTCATCAAACTGGTTTTTCATTTCAGCAAACGCTTGTGCACGCTCAAAATTCTGTGATTCAATGTCAGGTAAAAGCTCAGTCTCAAATGCCCTGATATGTTTTTTCTGGATGGATTTATATCGCTCGATGGATTTTTCTAATGCCTGCAATTGAATTTTCATTATTGTATTCCTTTAATATGAAATTTTTACTTACGTAACCTGCAATTTAATGGCTGTTCCCGCATATCTGGCCTAATTCTGTTAAAATTTTAATTTCCCGGCCGTAAGCGTGTTTCTTTTTTCCGGTGATTCAGATTTATAGGAAATAAAATGCAAATTAACAGCATTCTATTGGCTTCGCGCTTTCAGCCCTCAATTTGTTGAGATGCGGCTGGGTCAGACCAGATCGGCCTCATGGCCGTTATATGAAATTTTATCATGCAAAAATTGACTGCACTTTTAGTCCGGGCTCAATGCCGCTGTAGCCACTCCCATATCCTTTAC
The DNA here is from genome assembly GCA_964557635.1 of uncultured Desulfobacterales bacterium. Taxonomy (GTDB): domain Bacteria; phylum Desulfobacterota; class Desulfobacteria; order Desulfobacterales; family Desulfobacteraceae; genus WGCX01. The sequence continues at coordinate 2,739 of CAZLBE010000232.1, read as the reverse complement.
CAGCATTTCCGGTTTTTCTAATTTTTTTTATTTTCTTTTTACTGTATTTATTAATATCATGTTCTGAGAAATCTGCTTTTGCAGATTGTCTGGTATGTTTTTTATTTTTGTCCATAACTGCATGTTCCCAGATTTCATTCAGTCTTTCAAGATATGAATAGGCAAGATCCAGCGTTTTAATGTCATTGTTGATGGATATTTTGGGAAGTTCCACCAGCATATTGCTGTAAAGCCCTCTTAAAAACTGTGTTGATTCATCAGTCATTTCAGGATTAAGGCTTGAATATAATTCCGAAACGATTGCTATGGTTTTACTTAAATGCTCACCTCTTTTTCTGGGATTATTTTCATTAATTCCTTCCTTTGCAAGGCTTAAATTTCTCAGGGCACCTTTGTATAACATCTGGATCAGTTTTTCAGGTGTCATACCTTCATAGTGGTTATTGAGATAAATATTCATATTAGCTGCACTTGGCATTGAAATTCTCCTTAATTAATGGGGAAAAATATTATTAGTTATTCTGTGTGGTTTTATTAAAGGAATCAATAATTCCTGTCAGGTATTTCGACTGGGAATTCATTGTTCCTATTAATGCATCAAGCCTGACAAATTGTTTTGCCTGGATCTCGTATTTCTTATCAAGCCGTGTTGTAGCATCTTCAATATCCTGTTTAAGCCGGTCAATTTTTGCCTGGGCGGCAGTTTTTTCCCCTGAAAGCACTCCTGAAGAACTCGTCATATCCCTCAGCTTGTCATTTAAAATGTCTCCAAGACCCTGTATCCCATTATCACTGTCTCCAATGAAAAGATTTTTTACATCATCAAATGAAGATGCAAGTTTCGAGTCAAGCACTTTTGTATCAAGGGATATTGTACCGTCCTTGTTTATTGCCATACCAAGGTCAAATAGAGATGTAATTTTTGTATTTTTTATATCAACATTTGTTCCAAGAAGATCCGCAAGGCTGGACCCAAGTGATTTTACAGAATAATTAGTGGCAAGAATGCCACTTTTTTTATTTACATCCTGACTGTAGTTACTTTTATCTTTAACTTCTTTGATAAAATCATTGTAGGTATCAACGAGATTTGTAATTTTTTCTTTTATATTATCAGATGAAGAAGATACACTTAACTCAGTTTCACCGATTTTTTTAAGATTTAATGTTACACCGAGGATGACATCGTCGACTCCTTCATTGCTCTGGCGTTGATATTCATAGCCGTCAAGGGTAAATGAAGAGTTAAGAGATGCACTGTCAGCACCCTGCATTTCGGTCATGGTGATCCCGTTAAGAAAAATTCTGTGATCTTCACCGGTTGAATCTGCCGTAAGAGTCAGATGCCAGGGGGTGTCACCTGTTCCGTCATCAATTAATCCCGCTGTAATTCCGCTGTTACTTTGCTCATCGTTGATTATGGAAACAACATCCTGGTATGATGAATCCGGGGGTACGGATACATAAACCGAATCACTTGTTGCACCGGTTTTATATGAAAAAGTGATGTCAGGGGCAATAAAATCAGGTCCCTGAGATACCAGTATCTGTTTGTTGGTATTGCCATCATCTTCTGTTGCGGCAAGTCTTATGTAACTTCCATTTTCGCCTGTGTTTACTGTGGCAGTCACATAGTTTGTACCTGAAGAAGAGAGGTTTTGTGTGTCGGTGTTTATAGCTTTGGCAATATCTTTAAGACTTGATCCAGCCTGGATATTAAGCGCAATGCTTTTTTGATCATCTCCGCTGCCCATTGTAAAGGCAAGTGCAGTATCCGTTGTGACTGCCGGATCAGTTGCGGAAGTGATTGAAGTTGATGGAGCAGTGTACATGGGTGTATCCTGTTTTTCAACGCCCTGACTTTGCCATGAACTTTTTGAAGCCAGCTTTTTAACATTAATGGAGTAACTTGTAGCTTCAGAACCTGATTTTACAGTTGCATCTGCTATATCTTTATCGGACATGCTCACTGACCTTTCCATAAAATTTGATTTAAGGGATAGATCAAGTGCGCTGGATTTCATCTGAACAAGTTTTGCATTTAAGGTGTCAAATTCAGTGACCTGTGTTTTTAGCTTGTCTTCATCGGCTTTTTGGAGGTCTATGGTGGTTTCGTCGATTTTTTTTAATTTATCTAACATGTTCTGAAGATCTAAGCCTGAGCCTACACCTAAACTTGTTATTGTACCCAATGCCATTTTTCTCACCTCTATGTCTGTTGTAGTAGATATATATAAACTTTCAGATAATTAATTTCACAAGGCCAGAAGGAGGAAGTAGTATAAGTTATACATCGACGACTGATAACAAAAGTGAAATTATTTTTATGAAAGTCTATAGTCATTCCATACAGACAATATGCAAAATCTGTGCACCTAAATGCCTTAAAATGCTGAATTGATATATTCAATACAGTTACAACCGCCATGAGGCGGATCTTGATTTGTCCGGACCCGTCTCAAAGAATCAAAGATTCTGACAAAAGATAAAATAGATGTAATAATTTACGTTTTATTTCATATAACGGCCATGAGGCCGATCTGGATTCAGGTCCAGATTTGCCTCACAACAAATTATGAAATAAAAGTAATGGTTTACATTTTATTTCATATAAAATGGCCGTGAGGCGGATCTATATTCTGTCTGGTAGAGCCAGATATAAAATTTATTTTTTATATCATTTTCCGAATAAGAACTCAACTCTCACAATTTTTAATTTTTGCGTAGAAAAATATTAAA
>CAZLBE010000231.1:0-4531 GCA_964557635.1 uncultured Desulfobacterales bacterium | reverse complement strand
TTAAGCAGATCATTTGCCGAGATTTTTCCGGCCATGTCACTGCCAGACAGCAGATTTTCTGCAAGATCCCGTTTTTCCTTGTGGAGATTTAAAATTTTTTCTTCAATGGAATCCTTTACCACGAGGCGGTAAACTGTTACAGGACGTGACTGGCCTATTCTGTGGGCACGGTCAGATGCCTGATCCTCCACTGCCGGATTCCACCAGGGATCCATGTGAATAACATAATCTGCTGCGGTGAGGTTTAAACCAAAACCGCCTGCCTTGAGGCTGATCAGAAAAAGATCACCCATGCCGCTTTGAAAATCGTTTATTCTTTTTTTTCGTTTTTTTACAGGTGTTGATCCGTCAAGATACTGGTATGCAATTTTTTTTGAATCAAGAAATTTTCGTAAAATACTGAGGTGGCCTGTAAATTGACTGAAAACAAGGGCTTTATGCCTGTTTTCAATAAGATCATTGACAATATCGCCAAAAACCTTCAGTTTTGAACTCTCAATGCCGGCATCGGGCAGAACAAGGGCGGGATTACAGCATATCTGTCTTAATTTCATCAATTCGGCAAGGATTCTAAGGTGCTTTTGTCCGGGTTTGTCATCTGCATTTTCAATATTTGCAATCGCCTTTAAGCGTTGCGCTTCATAGAGAACTGCTTCTTCTTTGTTCATTTCAACTTTAAGGGTGATTTCCGTTTTTGCAGGCAGTTCTTTAAGTACATTGGTTTTAAGACGGCGCAGAATAAAGGGACTGATAAGTTTCTTTAATCTTTGTGATGCTTTTTTGTCCTGATCCCGTTCAATGGGAATTGCAAAGGCATTTTTAAAGTGATTAAAACTCCCTAAAAGGCCGGGATTCAGGAAATGAAAAAGTGTCCACAGTTCATCAAGGTGGTTTTCCACAGGGGTTCCCGTTGTGATCATTCTGAATTGGGACTTAAGATTCATTGCAGCCTTTGAACGCTTTGTCTTCATGTTTTTTATGGCCTGTGCTTCATCTAAAATCAGGGTCTGCCATTTTATCCGGGAAAGTTTTTCAGCTTCAACCTGCAAAAGTCCGTAACTTGAAATTACGAGGTCAAAAGCACCTAAATTATCTAAAAACTGCTGCCGGTTTCCGGAACCAAAAAAAAGGGGGTTGAGTGTGGGTGCAAATTTAAGGCACTCCTCCTGCCAGTTGCCCATAACAGACAAAGGCGCTATTACAAGGGATGGCCCCTTATCTGCATTAATTAAAATGGCTGAAATGGCCTGAACGGTTTTTCCAAGCCCCATGTCATCGGCAAGACATGCCCCGACTTTCCAGTGCATGAGCTGGGCAAGCCATTTAAAACCGTCTATCTGGTAGTCTCTGAGATCTGCCTGTAAAGTCCCCGGAATTTCAGGTTTGATAATTTCTTTTAATTGTTTGCAATGATTTTTCCAGGCCTGGTCGGTTTTCAGCGCTTTCACTTCGCTTGTGAGTTCCTCAATGGCAGGTGCGGCAAGGGGTGCAAGCCTGAGTTCTTTTCCATGGACAGAACAATAGGCTTTTAATTCCTCAAGCCTTTCCTTCAGAGAATGTGTAATGGCAAGAAAAGTGCCGTCATCCATTGTGATAAAGCGTGTTGACGGCTTATCAAGAAGCGCCATAAGTTTTATAAGGTCAAGTGAAAGATTGTCATCAACCATTAATGTTCCCGAGGCTTTGAACCATTGTCTGTCCTTTTTAAGACTTAAATTTAAATTGTTGAACGACACCTCGGATCTTACCTTTATTTTTTCTCCCTGGGGCCATTTCAAAATAAGATTTTTTTTATCAGCGCAGTTTTTCAGTTCAATAAGCAGTTCAAGTGCCTCTTCGGAATCTGCCACAAACCATTGCCCGCCGATCTCTTCAAGGTTTGTCAGGGTAGGGCATTGATCAATTACATCTTTGACATTTTTCTTTTCCGTGTTAAGGCTGCGTGTGGTCTGTACCTGCTTTCCTTTAACCTCGGCAAAAACATTGGCGCCTCCCCGGCCGGGCTTGAACCAGGAGCCTGTATTGCTGAACGGTCTTATAAGAAATTCAATTTTAATTCCTTTCTGCCACGGCATAACATGGACATGGGGTGTAGAATCAGCCTTGATTTTTTTTACGTTTCCGTTTTGAACAGGGGCAAGATCGGAATTTACTGCAGCAAGACAGGCAAGGGATTCGATTGCAAGTCCCGCCAGCTTTTTTGCATTCTTAGGCAGGGCAAGTCCTTTTGTACCCAATAGTTCGGCTATTCTTTCATGCTCCTTTGAAAAACGGATAAGTTTAAATCGGGAAGGCGTTTCTTTTACCACAAGAGTATTGTTATATTCGGGATTCGGCATGGGGTGCATTGAAATATTTATTTTCCCTTTATTTTTACGAAGTCTGACTTCAGGATCTCCTGCGACAAGTTCAACGGGAATATATTCATTGTCACCATTAAGCGAACCTTCAATAAAAAGAAGCGGATGTCCCACAAGGGCAGACAGGGCCTTGTCATGATCAAAGATGTATTCGGTTTTGTTGCTGTAATACCCATAGCCGGTACTGTATGATTCTTCCATAATGGCGCTGCATACCATTTTATCCTGTTTATTGAGCCACTCCATTGTCATATGATTTTTATATAGATTTTTCAACGCCACAGCTCTTCCTTTTGTCCAGGTCCCAGCCTTTGAGAGCGTTTGAAGTCTCGGAATAATATAACAAAAGTTGTTTGTTTCGCTGTGATTTAAAAGCCAGATCAAACGCTGTTTTTTGACAGGTGCTTTCCCTTCTGATTCAGATTTTGTTTTTTGTTTGACCTGCTCTCCGATATTGATCAGAGACTTAAGGATTTTTTCCCATTTTGGCATGGGCTTGATAATTGATGTAATGCTTGTTGTTCCGCATTTTTTATGAATATTTTTTGAAAGTTTGCCATTGACTGCCGAATCATGATCAAGGATTGCAAAAAGCGCATAAATTTCAGCTTCCATCCATAACAAATCAGATGCAGCGGCTTTTTTTAATATGTTTTCAAGAACAGGAATATGGGATCTGGCCACAGTTCTATCCGTCCAGGAGAATATTAAAACAGAAAAGAAAATAATAAGATAACACTCCTGTTTTATTAATAAATCAATGGAATACAGTTCAGGAACAAATGGAAGCCCGAGTTTTTCCTGAAATAATGGTTTTATAGCTCTTATTACAGGGGATAAATAAGTCTCATCTCTTAAAGCATTGTCAATTAAGGTCAGTGCGGTTTCATGATCCTTGCGGCTTTCGCTTTTAAGCAGGGCAAATAAAAAAAACAGGCCTGAATATCCCTTTAAAAAAATTTTGCGCTTGCGGGTTTCTTTTTTAAGGGAACCAAGGGCAGCTTTAAAACAGATTAATGCTTCATCATTATTATTACATATCATATGTGCCCATCCAAGATAGGCAAAGTGGTACGTGGAGTCATTAAAATTTACTTCAATTTTTTTGAACTCATCAATTTTTCCGCAGAAAAGAAGAAAATTCATTATTGGCAATATATCGTCAAATTTTTCAACAGGTTTTTTCCAATGGGGCTGCTTAAATAACAAGCTTACATAATAATTAATCACATCATTTACAGGCTCAAGATTTTTTTCAGCTTCATCAAGGAGAAAGTTAAGTGTTTTAAATCTTATTGACGGATTAAGACAGTCAAAAATATCAGGCCTGAACGGACGATTAAAAAGTACAAGAAAAGGAGGATTCTTTGTGATTTCCATGGGCAGATAATAGCGCCCCGCAGTATAGATACTGTAAATATCATCCTGCTTTTCACCTCCGTAAACAGCAATCTGAATTGCCCTGTACAATCCTGCAATTTTGTTTATGTGAAAATTTTCATAAACAGATGAAAACGGATCGATTGATAGAACGGCAGAGGCAAACTTTTTAAACTTATTGTTCAGGACCACATCATAAACAGCTTCTGACCTTACTGCTTCAGGACAGATAATCCCTTTTGGATTGCTGATTATAAGTTTTTTGGTTTTCAGCTTTGTTAAAAGGGGCCGAATGCTTTTCACTGTAAAAGGCAGATTGTTCTTATCATTTAATTTAAGGCGATTCAGGCAGGAAATTATGTTTTTTTGCCTTAATTCATACACCTGAACCGATAAGAGCCATATTATATTTTTCAAATGTGCCGGAAGCTCTCTGTAGCTTGTCAATAATGTATTGGTGTTTTCTTCTTTTTTTTCCATAAATTTATTTTTCAATTAATTTTTTTATGATATTCATGACGGATCATTTTTATGATGTGCATGACTTTATGATGTGCATGACGGATCAATTGTTTTTAGATTCTGTTTTGCATTGCATTGCCATCTGCATTGCATTGCCATCTGCACCGCATTGCCAGATTGCCAAAGGCATTGCTAAATTGCCAAAAAATAAGGAGAGAATATTGCCACAGATTCAGGGAAATTACAAGACGCTTAAACAGGCTCTCAATGTTTTTTACACGTTGGATTATCTTAAAATATTAGCGAGACAGATCAGTAAAAAATTTCCG
>CAZLBE010000230.1:1867-4533 GCA_964557635.1 uncultured Desulfobacterales bacterium | reverse complement strand
ACATAATAAATAATTTGACTTGAGCCTTTTAATTTAATATTTAAAACGGTTACAATGAAGGATTAAAAAGAATACTATGATTATGAGTAAAATTAAAAGTATTTATTATACCTTAGGATGTCAGAAGGAGATAAAAGAATATTCATGGCAACAAAAATTTTGATCAATGCTCTGGATTCAGGTGAATGCAGGATTGCGACCGTTAAAGAAAACAAACTTGAAGGTTTTCATCTTGAAAACGCATCAAAGGAAGAAACTCAGGGCAATATTTATAAAGCTGTGATCTCAAGGGTGGAACCTAGTATTCAGGCTGTATTTGTTGACTATGGTGCTGAGAAAAACGGATTCTTGCAAAAAAATGAGATACACAGCGATTATTTTCAGGACAATATTGCCGGAGACCGCAGCCTTTCAAAAATAATAAAAAAAGGTCAGGAGCTTATAGTTCAGGTGACAAAAGACCCGATCATGCACAAGGGGGCAATGCTTACAACCATGATTTCACTTCCCGGCAGACTTTCCGTGCTGATGCCCGGAAGTACAACACGGGGCGTGTCAAGACAGATCAGTGATGAAGCTGAAAGGAAAAGGCTGAAAGCTATCATAGACAAGATAAAACTTGCAGAAGGTTTTGGGCTCATTGTAAGAACGGCAGGCAAAGGGGCAACAAAAACCATGCTGACAAGTGACGTCAAATATTTAATGAGGGCGTGGAAAGAAATCAATAAAAAAGGTATCAAGGCCCCTACTCCATCTCTTCTCTATAAAGAGCAGAATCTTGCCGTAAGATCATTGAGAGACTATTTTACTTCCGATGTAAATGAGATATTAATTGATGACCCCTGTGTTTTTAAAGAGGTCAGGGAATTTGTCAAAGTTATCGCGCCTAAGCAGCAGAAAATTGTTAAGCAGTTCAAAGGCAGAAAACCCATATTTACAAAATACCAGATTGAAGATCAGATTGCATCAATTTTTGAAACAAAGGTCCCTTTGAAATCCGGCGGGGGTATTGTCATAGATCAGACCGAAGCCCTTGTTGCCATAGATGTTAATTCAGGCAAGTCAAAGGGAGGAAAAAATATTGAGCAGACAGCGTTTAATACCAATATGGAAGCTGCAGAAGAAGTGGCAAGACAGCTTCGGCTCAGGGATATCGGCGGCTTGATTGTTGTTGATTTTATTGATATGAGGGACAAAAAGCATAAAAATGAAATCCCAAAGGCTTTAAAAAAATTTTTAAAATCTGACAAGGCAAAGACAAAGGTGAGTGTCCTGTCACAATTTGGGCTGCTTGAAATGTCCCGGCAGAGATTAAGGCCTGCAATAACCTTTGGCAGTTTTAACATATGCACTCATTGCAAAGGCAGGGGTATTGTTCCTTCCATAGAAACGTTAAGCCTTGCATTTCTGCGCCAGCTTAATTTAAAAACAATAAAGGAAGAAATAAAAACAGTAACGTGCGTTATTCCGGCAGATGTGGCAGATTTTCTTTTAAATCGGAAAAGAGGAGAACTTGTGGAAATTGAATCGAAAAGAAAAGTTTCAATATCCATTAAAGGTGATCCTGCCATGATCCGCGGAGAAAGCAGAATCATATGCGACACTTGACATTAATTTTTCTTTTGTGTATTTCAAGCAGTCGCAGTTATGTCTTTAACGGAGAAAAAGCATGACCACAGTGCACATGAAAAACAAAAGTTTGTTAATTGCGTTTTGTTCCATTGGTTTACTTATGGTGATTGCCATTATCTTTTTTTTGCAAAATACCAGAACAAAATCCCTGATCCACGGGCGTGATGCTGCAAGCGTTAAGGCAAATCAAGAAAAAATTAACAAAAACAGTATAATGCATGATGATAATACAATCATTGTTCAAGGGACCATAAAAAAACTTCCTGAAATAGATTATAAAAAACTTGATAAAGACAAACAGCTCACTGACCTTATGAACCGCAGGAAAAAGGAGCTTGGGATCGGAAACAGTCTTGACATGGTTGTTAAATCCGACGAGTCTTTTAAAGTAGGGAAAATAACAATATCCATGAGGGATATTCTTAAAAAGACATTTTTAAAAGATAAAAAAGTGTTTGAAGAACAGATAAAGCCGTCAGGTGAAACAAAACCTACAAAAATAAGGGAATATGGAATTTATGTTGTACAGCCGGGAGATAATTTATGGGATATTCATTTCAGGCTGATCAGGGAATATTATAAATCAATGGGCATTAAGATACCGGATAAAGCAGATGAACCGGTTGCCGGAGGATTGAGCTCAGGAATGGGGAAAATTTTGAAATTTTCTGAAAAAATGGTGGTTATATACAATGTTCTTGATAAAAAAATTGCTACCAATATCAATCTTCTTCATCCGTTAAGTAAGATTATCGTTTATAATATGAAAGAAGTCTTTTCATTTTTAAAAGAAATTAGTTATAAGAATCTGGATAAACTGAGGTTTGACGGTGAAGCCCTCTGGATATCCGCACAACCGCCTTTGAAACAAGGCAAATAACCTTTGGAGGATTAATTTTGTTTAATACAGCGTTTGCAATGGGTGGGAAAGCCGGTGCAGCAGGTGGTGCTGCAGGTGGATTCACAGCTTTTGTCCCACTGATACTCATGTTTGTTATTTTTTATTTTCTGTTAATTCGTCCCCAGCAGAAAAA
>CAZLBE010000230.1:0-1767 GCA_964557635.1 uncultured Desulfobacterales bacterium | reverse complement strand
ACAGGAGTCATAGAAGTGAAAAAAATTTCATGGAGAGAGTTTACTATTGCGGCAGTTTTAATTGCAGCCCTGGTATATCTTCTGCCAACTTTTCATGCAGAATTATGGCCACATAAAAAGATAAACCTGGGGCTTGACCTCCAGGGTGGCATGCACCTTGCCTTAGAAGTTCAGAATGAAAAAGCCGTTGAAACCACAATTGAAAGAATGGTTCACGAAATTAAAATAGCCCTTAGAAAAAAGGGCGTTAAATATCTTCAATTATCACGTAATCCGGATAACAGTATTACGGTTAAACTTGAAGGTGATGATAATATAAATGGTTTTAATTCAGTGCTGAGTGATGATTTCAACAATTTAAAACTTGCTTCAACTACCCGTGATGCAGGCCAGACCATGATGGTTTTAAAACTTCCCGATAAAGTGCATGAAAACATCAAAAAAATGGCAACGGAACAGGCATTGGAGACCATAAGAAATCGAATAGACGCTTTTGGCGTAAGTGAACCTGACATAAGAATCCAGGGTGAAAACAGGATACTTATACAACTTCCCGGTATTACAAATACAAAAAGGGCAAAAGAGCTTATCGGGAAAACAGCAAGACTTACCTTTCAGCTTGTTGATGAGGACGGGGATGTCAATGAAGCTATAAAAGGCACCCCTCCTCCGGGCGATGTGGTTCTGTATCAGACAAAAAAGAACTACAGGACAGGACTTACATCAAAAATTCCCTTTCTTATTAAAAAAAGAGTGCTTCTTGACGGCAGTGCTTTAACCGATGCCAAAGTGCAGATATCATCCCAGTTTAATGAACCATATGTCGGTATTGAATTTGACAGAAAAGGGGCAAGAATTTTTGAAAGAATTACCGGTGCAAATATTAAAAAGCGCCTTGCCATTGTCCTTGATAAAACGGTTTATTCAGCTCCTGTGATCCAGGATCGTATTGCCGGAGGAAGGGCGCAGATTACCGGTAATTTCACAATGGACGAGGCAAAGGATCTTGCCATTGTCCTAAGGGCAGGTGCTTTGCCTGCACCTGTTAAAATTGTTGAAGAAAGGACAGTTGGCCCGACGCTTGGTGCCGACTCCATCCGCAAGGGTATAATGTCAACCATCATAGGCGGTATTGTGGTTATTCTTTTCATGCTCATGTATTATAAAAAAGCAGGATTAATTGCGGATATTGCCCTTGTCATGAACATTCTTCTTATAGGCGGAGGGCTTGCTGCATTCCAGGCAACGCTTACACTGCCTGGTATTGCAGGTATAATTCTTACCATTGGTATGGCTGTTGATGCCAATGTTATTATATTTGAAAGAATAAGGGAAGAGCTATTTGCCGGAAAAACTCCCGTTGCAGCCATTAATGCTGGTTTTGACAGGGCAACGCTTACGGTACTTGACGCAAATATTACAACTCTTATTGCCGCTGTAGTTCTATTCCAGTATGGCACAGGACCTGTCAAGGGCTTTGCCGTAACACTTGGCCTTGGTATTGTCTCAAGCCTTTTTACTGCAATTATAGTATCAAAAAGTCTTTTTGATTATCTTGTAAGCGGGAAAAAAATATCAACTTTAAGTATCTAACGGCCATGAGGCCGATCAGGACTTGTCCAGACCCGTCTCACAACAAAGTATGAAATAAACGTAAAGATTTGCATTCTATTTCATATAAAAAAAAGGAAAATAACAAATAATGCAGTTTATAAAACCTGGTATTAATATTGATTTTACAGGGAAACTGACCAAAGCTTTTGCATT
>CAZLBE010000229.1:0-4540 GCA_964557635.1 uncultured Desulfobacterales bacterium | reverse complement strand
TTTTTATTATATAAAAAATAATGGGAAGTGGAAGAAAATAATATACGTATATTGTCAGGATGCGTAAATTATTTTTTGCAAGTTCCCTAAAACAGCAGAGGAGTATTGGAATCAACTTTTAAGGCTGGCAAGTTTGCCTGCAAGGAGTCTTATATGTTTCATCTCTTCTTTTATGATATCATCAACACTTAATTTACCTGATTCTTCAGGAACAAGTCCTTTCATCCCAAGGTAAAATATAATGGAATCCTTGTGTAATTTACTTTTGGCATTTTTCCTTAAGGATTTTTGCAATTTTGACACCAAGATCAAAGCATTTGTCAAGGTCCTTTTTCTCTGGAACATACTGCACCCTGATTCCATCGTCAACAATTTCCATTTTCATTGCTTCAAACTCTTTGTTTAAATATTTCACGGCTTCGCCGCTCCAGCCGTAAGAACCAAAAGCTGCTGCAATTTTATTTTGTGGTCTAAGGCCTTTGATATAGGTCATAACATCTGAAACTACCGGAAAAATATTGTTGTTCAGAGTCGGGGAACCTGCAATGATAGCCCCTGAGTTCATAACCTCTGTAATAATATCACTCCTGTGCCATCTCCTTGTGTTCATTATCTTAACTTTGACATTTTCAGATTCAATACCCCTTGCAATTGCCCTTCCCATTTTGGCAGTACTTTCCCACATGGTATCATAAATGACAAGAGCCTTTTCTGCAGGCTCCTGCCTGGACCATTTATCATAGGCTTCAATGATCTGTGAAATATTATTTTTCCAAAAAATACCATGATCAGGGCAGATCATATCAATTTTAAGATTCATTTTTGCTACATCTTTAAGAAGCGCCTGAACCTTTGGTGAAAAATGAAGAAGAAGATTTGCATAGTATTTTTGTGCATGGGGCATAATTGCGTCACCTATTTCGTAGTCATAAACTTCATCTCCGCTGTAATGCTGCCCAAATGCATCACTTGAAAAGAGGATTGCCTCTTCCTTGAGATATGTAAACATACTGTCCGGCCAGTGAAGCATTTTTGTCTCAATAAAAGAAAATGTTCTGTCCCCTATTTTCAGTTCATCACCGGTGCCAACAACCTGGAAATTAAAATCACGGTGGAAATGGCTTTTAATGTTCTTTTTCCCCATTTTAGAACAATATACAGGCTTTTCTTCACCTATTCTGTGCATAACCCTTAAAAGGGAGCCTGTATGATCCATTTCCGAGTGATTACTGATAACAATATCTATTTCTTTTGGATCTATTATTGTGCTTATATTTGCTAAAAGCTGATCAGCAAATTTTGCTTTTACTGTATCAATGAGTACATTTTTTTCACCAAGAATGAGAAATGCATTATAACTTGTACCTTCATAAATTGAATATCCATGAAAATCACGCAGATCCCAGTCACGGCATCCAACTGAATATACGCCTTTTGCTATTTCAACGGGTCTTTTCATTTGTTTTAATTCTCCTCTTACTTCTTTTTTTTTATATGAAATAAAATGTAAACCATTACTTTTATTGACTTCGCGCCTTCGGCCCATACTTTGTCAGAATCTTTGATTCTTTGAGACGGGTCTGGTCCAAACCAGATCGGCCTCCATGGCCGTTATATGAAATAAAGCAATATAAAAAGCTATTTCATGCTTTGTTGTGGGCAGATCCGGACATGAATCAAGATCGGCCTCATGGCGTTCTTTTTAAGAATTTAATCAGTCAATTTTTTCAAAGTGTTCTTTTTCTGCACCGCAAAGTGGGCAGACCCAGTCATCCGGCAGATCTTCAAAAGCTGTTCCAGGTTGAATACCATTGTCAGGATCTCCCTTTGCAGGGTCATATACATATTCGCACATACATTCGTATTTATTCATTGTATCCTTTCCTCCGTTTAAAACATTATAATTATTTTGAATTATTGACTCGCAGAAACAAAATATGATCTTTTTTGTCCTTACATATTTTGATCTGCTTCCTGTTTTAAAAAGGAAAGCAAATACCATGCCTGAATCATGATGCTGCGCCGGCCTGACATTTACTGTATTTTTCAAACAGGGCATCAAAGAGGACAGGTATTCTCGAATGAAACTCTTTAAGCATGGGAAGCATGATCTGTCTTATCTGGGGATGGGATGCAGCAGAACACCTTAAATTAAAAATATGTCTCCATTCTCTGACATTGGCAGTGACAATAATTTCCGTTTTAAGACTGTTGGGCAGAACACTTCTTGCCTCCTGGGCTTTTGCGCCATTTTCTATAAGTGTGATATAAGCTTTTTCACAGGCTTTCATTGCCTGTTCCCATTCTTTATACAAATCTGAATCTGTATCCCAGAAAAAAGGCCTTATCACTGTAATTTCCTTTCCGAATTTTTCACGGGAATAATTTGCATATCTTGTACTTTCCTGACTGAATGAACAAAGCCTGTGCCTTACAATTTCATGGGATATTCCCCTGTCACATACTATTCGTACACTGACAGATGAATGTTCTATGACACTTTCATGTCCTGTTTTAAGCAGCCTTCTCAATAAACCATGGCTTGTCCCGTCTGCAATTTTATCTTCAGACTTATAACATGTACGTGCAGCAAGTTCGAGCAGCCTGCATATTTCTTCGCCATCTGCCATGTGAAGTATTTCAAAATAAGGTTCTATTATTTTCATAGTTTCATCTTTTTTTTATTTCAATATTTTTCATCTGCATAGGCAACCCAGCCGCCGGCTTTAACAAGGGCAAAATCAAAATCACTGATCTGAAAATCAATTTTTTCAGAAAAATCGTCTGTACTGATAGTAAATGTTCTGTTTTCAAGATCAGTTTTAACAAGTGTCTCTTTCCCTGCGAAATTATTAAAAATTTTGTCTATAATGTCTTCTTCAAGTTGAACTGCCATCATACCGCAGTTAAACATATTCTGACGAAAAATTCTGGCAAAGCCAGATGCAATGACAAGATTAAATCCATTGACCTCAAGGGCCCATGGAGCATGCTCCCTTGAAGAACCGCATCCAAAATTATTTCTCGTAATAATAACGGATTTTCCTTTTATATCATTTTCAGCATTAAATCCATCCAGCTCAAGATCTTCAAGAAGATAGGGCTTAAGTGCCTCTTTTGTTATTTCCGTAAGGTATTTGGCAGGAATTATCTCGTCTGTATTTATATCTGATTTATCAAGGAACAACACGTTTCCGGTAAAATTTTTCATTATTTATAACTCTCCTGTTAAAACCTGTTATGAGGCAGAATAATATTTAGAATTTGTAATTTTTCCTGTTAATGACGATGCAGCAGCCGTTGCAGGGCTCATCAAATGGATCATCCCGCCTTTTCCCATTCTGCCGTTGAAATTCCTGTTTGTAGTTGAAGCACATACTTCCCCATCGGCAAGTACACCATTACTCATTCCAAGGCATGCACCACATGTGGGGTTGGTCACACAAAATCCTGAATCCATAAAATCTTTTATAATGCCATTGTCCAGTGCTCTGCTGAAAATTTCAGGTGTTGCAGGAGACACAATTGCACGCACAGAATCACTGATTTTTTTTCCTTTAATAATGGAGGCTGCAATTTTAAGATCTTCAAACCGGCCGTTTGTACATGATCCAATATAAACCTGATCAATTTTTACTTCGCTCATCTCTGATACGGGCTTCACCTGATCCGGTTTATATCCGAATGTCACCTGGGGTTCGAGATGGGAAACATCAAAATTAATGACGTCTGTATAGTCTGCGCCTTTATCCGGAGCAAACCTGCGAAAATCCTGTAATGCTTCTTCCCTGCTTGAATATTGATCTTTTATAAATTTCCACAGATAATCAACGGTTACCATGTCAGGCGCACATATTCCGCTTGTGCCGCCAGCCTCCACAGCCATATTGCACAACGTCATTCTCTGATCCATTGTCATATTATCGACAACCTGTCCTGAAAATTCTATGACACGGTCCGTTGCTCCATTTACTCCGATTTTTCCAATAAGCGCCAGTATTACATCTTTTGCATACACCCCTTCACGCAGAGTGCCTGTAATTTTAACGGATATGGATTCAGGTTTTTTAAAGGCACATACTCCCTTTAAAATCCCCACCTCAAGATCCGTTGTCCCGACTCCTGCTGCAAATGCACCAAATGCGCCATGGGTGCATGTATGAGAATCCCCCATAATGATTGTAAATCCGGGCCTTACAAACCCTTTTTCCGGAAAAATAGCATGGCAGACTCCGTTCCTTCCAATATCAAAAAAATCTTTTATATTATGTTCTCTTGCCCAGTTTCTTAGAATTTTTCCCTGCATTGCGGTTTTGGAATCCTTGGCAGGACTTACATGATCAATCACCACTTTTATTTTAGAGGTGTTAAAAACTTTATTTTTGCCCCTTGACTTTAGATCTGCTATTGCAACAGGAGTCGTAATTTCATGACAGAACACTGCATCAAGGCTGATAACTCTGATATTTTCAGAAGGAGTATCAATGTGATGAAAGTCAAATATTTTTTCAGCAATTGTTTTCTTTATCGATTTCATTGG
>CAZLBE010000228.1:0-4568 GCA_964557635.1 uncultured Desulfobacterales bacterium | reverse complement strand
CATATTCAATGAGCTGTTTTCTTATCTCAAAATTCTGACCCTCAACCTTGGACTGGGCGTTTTCAATGGCCTTGCTGATAAGTCCGTGTTCAATTGGCTCACCTTCATCAATGCCAAGCTTGTCCATTATACTGCTGATTCTTTTACCGCCGAATATTCGCAGGAGATCATCCTCAAGGGAAAGATAAAATCTCGATGACCCGGGATCGCCCTGTCTGCCGGAGCGCCCACGCAGCTGGTTGTCTATACGTCTTGATTCATGCCTTGAAGTACCAAGAATATGAAGCCCGCCAAGTTCTTTTACCCCTTCGCCAAGGACTATATCCGTTCCACGGCCAGCCATGTTGGTGGAAATTGTCACAGCTCCTTTCTGGCCTGCATTGGCAACAATTTCAGCTTCAGCCTGGTGGTGTTTTGCATTTAATACATTGTGCTTTATACCTCTTTTTTTAAGCTTGTCACTGAGATCTTCCGAAACATCAATGGCAATTGTACCGACAAGTACAGGCTGGCCTTTTTTATGCAGAGCAATTATTTCGTTTATGGCTGCGTTGTATTTTTCTTTTTGAGTTTTATAGATAAGATCAGGATTATCCTTTCTTACCATGGGCTTATGCGTGGGAATCACCAATACATCAAGATTGTATATCTGTTTGAACTCAGCAGCCTCGGTCTCTGCCGTTCCTGTCATCCCGCTTAACTTGTCATACATCCTGAAAAAATTCTGGAATGTGATTGTTGCAAGTGTCTGGTTTTCATTGGCAACCTTGACATTTTCCTTTGCTTCAAGTGCCTGGTGAAGACCTTCACTGTAACGCCTGCCTTCCATGAGTCTGCCTGTAAATTCATCTACGATTACAACTTCATTATTTTTAACTATATAATCCACATCCCTTTTAAAAAGGGTGTGGGCTTTGAGTGCCTGGTTAAGGTGGTGGAGGATTTCAATATTTTTAGGATCATAGAGGTTTTCAAGATTGAGAAGTTTTTCTCCCTTTGTAACACCATCCTCGGTGAGCATTACAACTTTTGCTTCTTCATCAATGGTGTAGTCAATCTCTTTTTTAAAGTTAGGGATAATACTGTCGAGTTGATAGTAGAGCCCGGTGGATTTTTCAGCAGGACCTGATATAATAAGGGGAGTCCTTGCCTCATCAATTAAAATACTGTCCACTTCATCAACAATTGCAAAATTTAACTCCTGCTGGGTTAAAGTTTCACTTTCAAACTTCATATTGTCCCGTAAATAATCAAATCCGAATTCATTGTTTGTTCCATAGGTGATATCGGATTTATATGCTTTTTTCCTTTCTTCATCATCTAAATCATGGACAAGAATTCCAACTTCAAGGCCTAAAAAATTGTAAACATTACTCATCCATTCAGCATCTCGTTTTGCAAGGTAATCATTTACCGTTACAATGTGGACACCTTTTCCTGAAAGGGCATTCAGATATGCAGGCAGGGTTGCAACAAGTGTTTTTCCTTCACCGGTTTTCATCTCTGCAATGTTTCCCTTGTGAAGGACAATACCGCCAATAAGCTGAACATCAAAATGGCGCATTTTAAGGGTACGCCAGGATGCCTCCCTAACAAGTGCAAAGGCTTCGGGAAGTAGATTGTCAAGGGATTCTCCATTTTCAATCCTCTGTTTGAATGAAATCGTTTTTTCAGCCATTTCATGATCTTTAAGTTTTTTCATTGCAGGTTCAAGATCATTTATTTTTTCCACTATGGGATTGAATTTTTTAAGGGTCCTGTCATTTTTAGACCCGATTATTTTTGTAATAAAATTAAGTATCATATATGCGGCATACCTTGAAAATTGTGATTTTATTGTTTAGTGCCTTACCCCTGAATTTCTGTAATAAAAACAAGAAATTGAGTCAGGCACATGGGTTACGGGCATAGCTCGCTTTAGTCAACACTTCTATAATAATCACTTTTTTACAAAATGAAAATAAAAAGATTATAAAAAATGCGAGAAAAGTATAAAAATGAGGGATTAATTGAGGATATATTTCTCAGGATTTACCGGTATTCCATTGACTCTGACTTCATAATGCACGTGGGGACCGGTACTCCTGCCTGTACTCCCCATTAAACCTATGACATCACCCCGTTTTATCCTGGAACCTGCTTTAACAAGTATTTTACTGAGATGGCCATATTTGGTTACAATACCATGGCCATGGTCAATAAGCACTTCATTGCCAATGAACATCCTTTTCCCTGCATAGGAAATTTTACCGTTTGCCGTGGCAAAAACCTTTGTGCCTCTTCTATTGGCAATGTCGAGTCCTGCGTGAAATTCTTTCAGTCCTGTAAACGGTGAGAGCCTGTAACCGAATTTGGATGTTCTTGTTCCCATGGTGGGCATTATAGACGGAGTTGAGGCAAGAAGATTTTTCTTTTTTTCAAGAAGCCTTAAAAGCTCCATATAATTTTCAGACTGCTTTTCCGTATTGATATAAATCCGGTTAACCTGTTTGTGCATTTCTCTGATAAGGTTGTTGTGCTTTTGTGCAAGGGGAATACCAGGATCCAGATCTTCACGGGAAATTCCACCTATACCAAGGAATCCTGAAAAATCATTATTCTGTTTTATATTGGCAATTAATCTTACTTTTTTCTCAAAATCAGCAAGGGATACAAACTTTTTTTTGAGTTTATTAATATCCTTTGCAAAGGCCTGCACCTGTATCCTCTGTTCCTTAATTTCATTTTTCTGCTCATTGATTGTTTTCAGCAGTAAATCAGTTTTAAAGGATTTCTTTTTAAGATTTACATAATCAAATCCTTTATATGTAACAGCAGAAATGATCGCCAGAATAAGAAAAACAGAGGCGAAAATAAAACCTCTCGTTATTGAATATTCTCTAATATCCGGGGAATTAGCTGAATGCAGCCATATTTTGATTTGTTTTTTCATTTAAGGTCTTAGTTAATGCAAATATATTTTAATGTCAAGAGTCAAGAAACAAGAAACAAGAAACAAGATACAAAATACGGGATATAAGATACAAGATACGGGATATAAGATTTACAACGCTCCCTGAATATTCATAAGTCCTGATTTTTCATTCAACCCAAACATAATATTCATATTCTGTACAGCCTGGCCTGCAGCCCCTTTTAAAAGATTATCAATTGCTGCGACAACAATAACACGTCCAGTATCTTCATCAAGCTTAAACCCTATATCACAGAAATTGCTTCCCCTTACATTGGAGATGTCAGGGAAAAAATCATCGGGTAAAATTCTTACAAATGATGTTTTTCTGTCGTAGTATTGTTCATAAACCTGTCTTATTGCAGCGGATGTTACGTTTTCACAGGCACTGGCATATATAGTTGTCAGCATGCCTCGGTTTAAGGGGAGAAGATGTGGAACAAAGGTGATTTTGATCTCTTCTTTTGCATGGATACTTAAAATTTCTTCCATTTCGGGCTGGTGCCTGTGACATCCTACCTTATATGGTTTGAAAGATTCATTTGCCTCACAGAAATGGGTTGCAAGTGACAAGGATCTTCCCGCTCCGCTTACACCTGATTTTGAATCCGATATAATATTTTTTGTGTTTATAAGTTTCTCCTTTACAAGCGGCAGCATGGGCAGAAGAAAACTTGTTGGATAGCATCCGGGATTTCCAACAAGATCTGTATTTTTTATTTCATCCCTGTAAATTTCGCTGAGCCCGTAAACAGCTTTTTTGAGAAGTTTTTTTGCAGAATGTTTCTGATACACAGCTTCATATGTAGAAGCATTTTTAAATCTGAAATCCGCTGAAAGATCGATTACCTTAACGTTATTTTCAATGAACAAAGGAGCAAATTCCATGGAAACTTTATGGGGCAGGGCAAGAAATATGCAGTCAATCCTCTTGCACAGACTATTAACATCCATCTCCTCGCATTCTATCTCCACAATATTTCTCATTGCAGGGAAAATATCACCCATGGTCTTACCCTTATACGATCTTGAAGTTACAGCGGCAAGTTCTGCATCGGGGTGGCCTGCAATCAGTTTGACAATTTCAGCCCCTGCATATCCGGTTGCCCCGGCAATTCCGACTTTAATCATTTTTTATCTCTCCTGTCACCTGACTTTTTTTCTTTGAAGCAGAAGAAGCTGTCCCGGAATCTGCTGCTGTGGATGCTTTAGATACAAGTGCTCCGGTTTTTTCAGATTTTGTTTTTTCAGATTTTGTTTTTTCAGGGACTGGCTGTGTTTTTTTTGCCTTTGGCTTTATTCCCCTTAAAATGGAAACTATCTTATCCCTGTTTTCGGCAAACACAAGTGAAATGTTTTCCATTTGTTTTTCATCGAGACCAATATTTTTCATTTCCAGAAATTCGAATAAATTGTCAGCAATGTCAAGCATTTTATCATGGGCGTCAGCTTCTTTTTTTGTCGCAAATGTCATTTTTTCAACTCCATTTCTGACAACGATATATTTTACTATTACAGCCATGGTCAGCTCCTTTAATCGTAACCGTTGTAAATATTCGATCTTTATAAGAAATAAAACGTAACACATTACTTTTATTTCATTTTTTGTTGTGAG
>CAZLBE010000227.1:0-4587 GCA_964557635.1 uncultured Desulfobacterales bacterium | reverse complement strand
TTAAAAATATACCCTGGCCTGAAGTGATTTAATAACAGCCATGAGGCCGATCTGGATTTGGCCCAGATTCTCCTCTCAACAAAGCATGAAAAATCCGCTCAATTATTCGGAGTTTTTCATATAAAAAAAACAAGAAATTGAGTCAGGCACTTGGGTTGCGGGCATAGCTCGCTTTAGGCTTAACAATTCATGTTTAAAAGTCAAAATTTTTTATATTTTTTAAATGGAAAAGTTAAATTTCCGGAATTAAGATAAGGATCTCTGAGTGCCGGCGGTGATTGAATATTGAGATTAAATTTTAAAGCTGGGGATGCCGGTAACTGATATATTTTTTGCTATTTTATGACAGGAATTCAGGGACAGGATCTTAAAAGGCCTTTCTGATGATATCATTGGGATTACATTTCATGTTGATTTTCAGAATTGAGTGGGTATTGGGCTGGGCATGGGGTACAGGCATGCAGTTTTTATCATAAATTTTTGATATGACAGCTTTTAGTGATGCTCCACGAGGTCTTAATATTTCAATTGTATCCCCTGTGGAAATTTTGTTTTTAATATCAACCACAATTGAATTATCCGATCTGCATTCAAGTGTTTTGCCTATAAAACTGTGGATCATTCCAATTCGTTTATTTTTATAATCAGGCACGGTCTGGCTGTGATCTTCTAAGTAAAAACCCGTACAATAATCCCTGTGATACATACGGTCAAGTTCCTGCTCCCATTGTGGGTGTATAAAAAAGTTTTCCGGATCACTTACATATGCATCGATTGCCTCTCTATATGTTTTTACAACAGAGGCAAGATAACCTATTCCCTTCATTCTTCCTTCAATTTTTAAAGAATTAATTCCGGTTTTAATCAATTCAGGAATGTGTCTGATCATGCAGAGATCTTTTGAACTTAAGATATAGGTTCCCCTGTGATCCTCCATAACAGTATGAAATTCTCCGGGACGCTGTTCTTCAACAATTGCATATTTCCATCTGCACGGGTGGGAACACAATCCCCTGTTGCTGTCACGACCGGTAAAAAAGCTGCTGAGCAGACAGCGCCCTGAGTAGGAAATGCACATGGCTCCATGGATAAAAGCCTCAGTTTCAATTGCAGACCGGGAACTTATTTCATGAATTTCTTCAAGGGATAATTCTCTTGCAAGATTCACACGTTTTACACCAGCTTCATACCAGAATTGTGCAGTATTGTAATTTGTTGTGTTTGCCTGAGTGCTGAGATGAATATCAATATGGGGGATGATTTTTCTTGCAGTAAGAACAATGCCTGGATCGGCAATAATAACAGCATCGGGATTTATTGATCCGATTTCAGACAAAAATTTTTTAATCCCGGCCTGTTCTTTATTCCTTGAATAGATGTTACAGGCTACATAAACTTTTGCATTTTTTGAATGGGCAAACTCAACTGCCCTTTCAAGTTCTGGTATGGAAAAATTGTCCGATAGATTTCTTAAACTATAGTCCTGTCCTGCGAGATAAACTGCATCAGCACCATAGTGCAGGGCAATTTCAAGTTTTTCAAAATTTCCTGCAGGTGCAAGAAGTTCGGGTATGATAATTTTTTTATGCATGATTTTTTTAAAATTGTGGTACCCCCGGCAAGAATCGAACTTGCGCACATGGATTAGGAATCCAATGCTCTATCCACTGAGCTACGGGGGCATATTTTACTCGACGAGAAGTCTCTGGCCGGGATATATTGTACTCCTCTTAGTCAGGTGATTTAAACTAAGAAGACGATTTAATCTCATATTATATTTTTTTGCAATTGTAAAGGGGGTATCTCCGGATTTAACCGAATAAGTTGTTGAATTAATTTTATGCGGATATGTTTTTGAAGAAGGAATGATTAAAATCTGGCTTATGTGAAGAGCAGAACCTGCAAGATTGTTCACAGCCATGATCCGTTTTGTAGTTGAGGAATATCTTCTTGCTATAAGCCAGAGATTGTCGCCTCTTTTTACAACATATTTAAAAGATTTTTTATGAATTATTCTTTTTGATCCAATAGTTGATGAAACCGATTCGTTATATGATGTGGAAGCGATTTTAAGGACCTTACCGCGACTGATAAGATTTTGCCGGGAAATACCATTGAGAGAAGCTATGCTTCTAATTGATGTATGGAATTTTCTGGCAATGCATGAAAGGCTTTCACCTTTTCTAACACGGTGATAAACATACCTTGCAGGTGGGTGATATGATAGTTTAATCTTATCTAATTTAGCAAGGAATGTATCAGCTTTTGATTGAGGAATTCTCAGTTCATACTCTTCAGGAGGCAGAAGAGCATATCTTAATTCCGGGTTAAGATTTTTTAAAAGTTTATAACTACAGCCGATCTCCTTTGCAATATCTTTTAATCTTATCTGTTTTTTTATGGTAAACATTTTGTATTTAACAGGTTGAAGTTCATCATTTATATCTATATTGTATTTAGCAGGATCTTTCATTATGTGAAGTACAGCAAGAAAACGAGGTACATACATGGCTGTTTCCATTGGAAGTTTCTGGAAAAGATCCCAGAAATTATCAAGATAGTTTATATTCTGCTGTCTAATTATTCTCAGTACTCTTCCCTCTCCACAGTTATATGCGGCAAGCACCGTTGACCAGTCGCCAAATATTTTATGGAGTTCTTTAAAATAGGCGATTGCAGCTTTAGTGGATTTTACGGGGTCAAGTCTTTCATCTATATAATAATTTCTGTTAAGTCCGAATTTGTAACCCGTAGATGGTATAAACTGCCATAATCCAAGGGCCCTTGATTTTGAAAGTGCACGGATTTTAAAACCGCTTTCAATTAAAGGAAGCCAAGATAATGCAACGGGAAGTCCTGCTTTTTTCATTTCTGAAACAATATAGGGTCGAAATCTGCCTGAACGCCTCAGGGACTGAATAAGGAAAGATCTGTCCGGGCCTGTTAACTGGGCTATCTGCTGTTTTACATATTTGTTCATGGTCAATGGGATTTCATTATATTTTCCATTAACAACAATATTACGAGAAGCGTAGATTTCAAGTATTCTTTTGGAAATCATATACCTCATATCTTCTTTCTGCTGGTTGAATTCAGGCTGGTCATTTGTGTTAAGGCCCAGTATTGTTGAATATGCAGAGTCAAGTTTTGAAAGGGCATTCTCAAGCTCGCCCTTCTCCCACAGGTCCTGTGCTGACTGACACAGTTCAAGAGCATGGTCAATTTTATTCTGGGTCGATATTCCCTGCTGTTTATCCTCAGTGGCGGACTGTTTATTTAAAGAAGGCAAAATCGGGCTGCCTGATGATGATTTTGATTCTTTACATGGATGATTGCCACTGGAATTACTGCCGGCATTGCCAGCTAATGGCTGGGAGCTCTCAATTCCGTGAGCTATATTTTTACTTGTGGATATGGGTAAAGACTGTTTAGTGATAGAATCAATGGAAGTGACGGATTCACTCGGAAGGTTACAGGCGGATTGATTATTCACGGTCTGTACACAACTTGTAAGTAGCAAAGATAAAACTATTAAAATAGTATAGTATATTTTATGCATATAATTAAAATACCTTTATTTCAAATAAAATTTAAAATATGTTGCCTTGCTTTACATTATCAGTATCAGCATTATTATGAATTCTACACTTCATATGAGGCGAAAAGTTTTGCCATTGTCTTATATGAAACTCTCCACATCGACCTCATTGGCATTATATGAAAAAATTAATGACAAAATTTGTTTTTTTATATAGATTAAAGCTCATTGTGTCAAGGAAATATAAGTAAATTTAATGAATTTAGGCTTTGGGAGACAGGTCTGTTGATTAGTCTTCTGTATAAATCAAACAAAAGACAGTAAAATAAAGTAATACTGTAAAAAATACACTTTTATCCAGTATATTCCCTTTTAATGTCAATCTATTGAGCTTCTTGGTTTATAACGGAGGTTGATAATATGAAATCTCTCTGCTATTATCCCCCGGTCTTTGTCGAGGAAAGTTTATTAAAATTCTACTTTCCACGATTAAGGTGATGCCGATATAGCTCAGATGGTAGAGCGTCTCACTTGTAATGAGAATGTCCTCCGTTCGATTCGGGGTATCGGCTCCAAATGGTGGGGTTCCCGAGTGGTCAAAGGGATCAGACTGTAAATCTGACGGCCAAGCCTTCGGAGGTTCAAATCCTCCCCCCACCACCAAAAGAGTTCGTGTAGGAGATCTCAATTTTCAAGAAAGAGGTCGCATACTGCATTGAATGTATGCTTCAAAATTGAAGGTGGTTTTCCACCATCCTTTTTAGAGCGGGAGTAGCTCAGTTGGTAGAGCATCAGCCTTCCAAGCTGAATGTCGCGAGTTCGAGCCTCGTCTCCCGCTCCAATCCCCTTTTTTTTAAATTCAGATTTATTTAATTTTGTTTTAGACTTGATCTGTGGACTGACATTGCCCATGTAGCTCAGGCGGTAGAGCGCTTCCTTGGTAAGGAAGAGGTTCACCGGTTCGAATCCGGTCATGGGCTCCATTATGCAGGCAGGAGGAATTAACGAAGATGGCAAAAGAGAAATTTAAGCGGACTAAACCGCATGTG
>CAZLBE010000226.1:0-4612 GCA_964557635.1 uncultured Desulfobacterales bacterium | reverse complement strand
TAATGGAAAGGCCATAAAGAACATTTGTATAACAGCCATAAGGCCGATCTGGATTGGCCCAGATTTGCCTCACAACAAATTATGAAACAGGCGCAGTAATTTACGCTCTATTTCTTATAAAAAAGTTTATAGAATAAGTTCTCTTCTTAAAAGCTCCAATGCTGCTACTGCAAATATTTTTTTATTCATAGATCTTTCTGTAAAGGAAAAAATATAACGTTTTGCTTTGGTGAAATCAGGTCCTGCAACACCTATGCACACAGTGCCAACCGGTTTATCAATTGTTCCACCGCCAGGTCCTGCTATGCCCGATGTGGATATCCCATAATCTGCATTGGATATTTTTTTTGCGCCCATTGCCATCTGCTTTGCAGTGTCTTCATGGACAGCTCCATTTTTGATAATCGTATTTTCACTTACACCTAACACATTAATTTTTGCATCGTTGGAGTAAGTCACACCGGAGAAAAGGAAATAATCGGAACTTCCCGGAACATTGGTAAGCATATCTGAAATAAGACCGCCTGTACAGCTTTCAGCAACTGCAATTGTTGCTTTTTTCAAAACAAGCAGCCTGCCGACCTCCTCTTCCATTGAAAGCCCTTCAGCAGAAACAATCCGCCTGCCAAGTTTTGATATTATCCAGCCTTTGGCTTCCGCCATTTTTAAGGCCATGAGGCTTTTGTTGACAGCTAAAGTCTGACAAAATAATTTCACCTCAATTAAAGGAAAATTTGCCCTATAGCCAAGTGTTAATCCTGAAAATTTTTCATTAAATCCCTTAAGGCGCAGATTAACTTCTGCTTCAGGCAGGCCAAAAACCGTGATTTTTTCAGACAGGATTTCTTCTTTATGGCCAAAACGGCTTGCAATTAAAGGTTTTACCCCTGTTTGAAACATTTTTTTCATCTCATGGGGCACACCCGGCATAAAAGCAAGCATACAATTTCCCATATCCATTGAAAATCCGGGAGCTGTTCCTGCAGTATTTTCAATAATTTCTGCCTTTGATGGAAGTTCTGCCTGTTTTCTGTTTATTTCAGGCATGCGCCATCCTTTTTTCTTAAAATAGTTCTGTATTTCATCAAGGGCTGTTGTATTAAGTGTGATTCTGTCATTTGCTGCAAGGGCCGCAGCTTTTGCAGTTAAATCATCTTCCGTAGGTCCAAGGCCTCCTGTAACAAGTACGATCTCAGCTCTGTTTGAGCTTTCTGTTAAAGCCGTTGCAATGGCTTTTACATCATCTCCCACACAGACAATTTTCTTTATACTTATACCGGCTTCAATTAGCTTTGATGCAATCCAGGAGGCATTTGTATCATTTACAGCTCCTGTAAGAACTTCGTTTCCCGTTGAAATTATTTCAGCTTTCATAGTGTGCTATCTTCCTGTAAGTAAATATTCGACTTATAATGTAAATGTAATATGTTATTATTCAGCCACAGATCTCCCCACAGATCTCAACTGATTAGCGCTGATATTTTTTATTCAAATAGCTCTGACAATTTTTTTATCATTTCATAATCCGGCCTGTCATAAAAAACACCAAAATCAGGCCCCAAATCCGGGTGCATTCCCCTGACAAAAAGATATAAAACGCCTCCGAAATGCAAATTATAATTGTAGTCTTTAAGTCTAAAACCAAGATACCTGTGAACCGCTGTAACATAAAGATGATATTGAAGAAAATAATGATGTTCCATCATGCTTGCTACCATTGCAGTTTCAGAATAATCTAAATATCTGTCTCCAAGATAATTTGATTTATAATCAATAATATACCATTTTCCCTTAAATTTAAAAACAAGGTCAATAAATCCTCTCATAAAACCTTTAACCGCATCAAAATCAAGATCAAGGATTCTATCTGCATATGAAAAAACTGCTTTATTATTCACATAATTTCTAAAAATATCTGCAAGCATCTGTTTTGAAAATGGCTTGAATGGAAATATAAACTCCATTTCATTGAGTCTGTGCTCTTTTTTAATATCTTTTAATGAAAAATCCTCAAAAAGAACGGTGGCAAGAATTTCTGAAAAAGCGTTTGCAAGGGGATCTGTCCATTTTAACGGATCAAGGCCATATTGGTTAATTTTTGCGTTTATTATCTCTTTTAAAAGCGCTTTTTTTCCCATAAAATCGATATGCTCAAAAACAGCATGGATTAATTCACCCGGAACCGGCCCCTTTGGAAAATCGGCAAGACTTATTTTCATGTTTTGCTGTGCATTGTTTGTCTCAGAATTTCCGGATATTGTTTTGTTCATCAACAGGTCATGTTTTACCGGCATTGCAGAATTAACCGCTGGTTTTACCGACATTTCAGAATTAACTGTGGTTTGATTGACCTCTGATGAATAATTAGCTGAAATATCAGAATTTGCATGTAAATCGTAATTGGAAACTATATCGGATATATCTGATTTAATCTCTTCCTCTTTTTTCTTTGTATCATGCCCCGATGTAAGCCTGGAAAAGCTTGAAACCATCCACTCCCGGACAATTTCAAAGGGCATTTTTTTATGGACAAGCTTTTTTTTATCTTGAGCATTGTTTTGATACCACCTGTGATTTTGATTTTTTTCATAAAAATCAATTGATATTCCATTTAAAGACTGTTCTGCAAGGTCCTGGATATCTTCAATCATTGAATCTTCTGAAAAATCATCTCGCTGGTGTATAAGGCGAAAAAGTGAAGATTTTTCAACGGATTTAAAATTGCCCCATATCACTCTGCACATGGATGCCGCCCGTGTAAGACCGACATAGAGAAGCCGCATATTTTCCGCCTGTTCTTCAAATACAGCCCTCTGCCTTGATATATCAATCGTGTTGGAGCCAAGATCGATTGTCTCCCTGTTTGAATCATTCTGATCATGAAAAACAGGATTATCATCTTTTTCCGCATGAACAACACCTTCCCACAGATAAGGCAGATAAACAATCGGATACTCCATGCCCTTGCTCTTGTGAACCGTGACAATGCTTACAGCCCCTGCATCGGTTTCAAGCCTTAATTCATCTGAGTACTCTTCACGCATATCAGGATCAAGCTGGTTGAGAAACCATTTAAAAAGTGCAGAAGGAAACAGATGCTTTTCACATTCCGCCCTGTGAAGCAGTTCAGCAAGGTGATAATAATTTGTAAGGGATCTTTCAGTAATCCTGATTTTATTTTGCATTGTATTTTCAGAATAAAATATATCCTGAAGCATCCTTATGACACCATTTTTCTCCCATAGCAATTTCCATTTTTTAAAACTTTCATGCCACTGTGATCTGCTAAAGTGAGCTATGCCCGCAACCCAAGTGCCTACCTCAATTTCTTGTTGTTTATTACAGAAATTCAGTGGTAAAGCACTAATATGATTTAAACCCGATGAATTTTCTGTTCTTTCTGAATTATCTGCACTATATGAATCAACGGAATCAGACAAATTATCAGTGTTAAGTAAAAAAATATCCATACCTGATAAACCAAACAGGCCGCCGCACAAGGCAGCACTGATAAAGCCAGAATTTTCAGGTTCAAGCACTGCAGCAAGAAGATCAGATATTTCAATGGCTTCATTTGAATCAAACACCGAGCCTGTTTTTGATATAAAAGAAGGAATTCCTGCGGCACTTAAAGCGCTGTTTATGCTTTCAGCCTGGATATTTGTTCTTACAAGCACTGCAATATCATCTAAAGCAATATGTCTGTACTGCCCGTTTTTCATTTTAATTGAGGCATCTGACATTAAAAGAGATGTTATGTCATCTGCAACAACAAGGGGCATATTTTTTTTGGCCCACTCTTTTTTGATAAACCCATTTTTATCTGTTTCCCCTGTTTGAGCGTTGATGAATAAAAACTGAAAAGCAGGACACAAAGCGTTGTTTTTCATGAACCTGTTTTCAGCAGAGTCTGGTGTTACAACGGGATTAAATCCTATCTCATTGAAAAGAAAAGGATTTTCTTTTTTCATGAAAATAATATTAACGGCATTTACAAGCAAAGGATCGGAGCGCCAGTTTTTTTCAAGGGTGTATGCCCTGCCCTTTGTATCTTTTACCGCCCTTAAATAGGCAAATATATCACCACCCCTGAATGCATAAATTGCCTGTTTGGGATCTCCTATCATGAAAAAAGGAGAATTTGTTCCTGAGAATATTTTTGAAAAAATTGCGTATTGTCTCTGGTCGGTATCCTGGAATTCATCAATTAAAACAGCTGAAAATTTTTCTCTTATACCTTTCACAAGCAAATCTGCATTTTTACTTTCAAGGGCAGAGACTAAACCATTTACAATATCATCGAAAAAACATATACCAAGGCGTTCTTTTTTAATTTCAAGCTTTTTCATGACAAATGCAAGAAATTTTATCTTAAGAGCTGTGATATTTCTTTCAAATACATGGGATAATTCAAGCAGTTTTTCGCAAAGATCAAAAAAAGCATGGCAGGGAACAGGGCAGTTTGTTTTATTTTTTTCTCTTAATCTTGAGTTAGTGAATTTATAGAGACTGTCCCCCTTTTCCGTCATATTAAAAATATGACCCGCAGAATTATGACCCGCAGAATCAAAATCCGCAGAATCAAGATTCTTTTCTGCTGTTTCAAGCCATT
>CAZLBE010000225.1:0-4613 GCA_964557635.1 uncultured Desulfobacterales bacterium | reverse complement strand
CTATGTGAGCAGGCCAAAATGGGCGAAGATGAGGTGCTGGCCGAATATTTACCAATAAGCTCTGTTTAATGAGAATAAATATAAATGCAGACAGGGATATGTCAAGTATGAAAAACATGATAAAACCCGATTAAATACCGGTATTTGCATCAACAGCACGGCGAAAACACCTGACGAAAAAAAAAGCAGGGAAAAAGTCTGAATTTATCAGGTTAAAAGCTCGTGGGAATACATGGCAGCCGTCATTCTTGTTAATCGAAGAATGTGTTCTCTTACAACTTTTTTTTCCTTGACCGGATGATTCCTGAAAGTCATGATAATGCCTGTCATGGATGCAACAAAAGAATGGGCGTAAAATCTTACATTCTCTTTTACCCCGTATCTTTCAAAAAGCTCTGCACACAAATCAAAAAACACCTTTGTTACCGAATCAAACTTCCCCATGGCAGGATGGGCAAGATTATCTTTCAGCATAAGATAGGTAATCATCTGAAAAGTGGACTCATTCTGAAAAATATGATCAACATAGGCCACTGCAAATTCTTCAATTGTTGCGGGTTTATCCCTTTTTACCATGTTTTCAAACTCACTGGTAACAGAAGATATATCGTTTAAAAACGTCTCTATAAAAAGGTCTTCCTGGCATGGAAAATATCTGTACAAAGTGGCGGGTGAGACACCTGCCTCCTCAGCAATATCACGCATTCCAACGTCATAGAAATTTTTTTTGGCAAAAAGCGATAAAGCTGATTTTATTATAATCTTTTTCCTTGTTTCTCTTTCCTGTTTCTTAAGCTCAGCAAATTTAGATCCTTTTGCCACATGTACCTCCTGATGATTACTTACAGATAATAAAATTTTAATGGACACCTATCATAAGTTTTCAGCATAAACAAGAAGAAATAGAAAGGAGAATAATAGCTATACCGCAGTTATCAGTTAATTTCTACCATTGACCTGCCCCCTGTCAATTGATATAGAAAATAAATGATAAATAACCGTACTAAAATTCCGGTTTCAATTTGACCTTATTTTAAGCAACCGGAAACAATTTTAAACAACCGGAGACAAAAGTTGAGTAAACGATATTCAAGGATATAAGCTGTGATCAAAAAGTCAATCAAAAGAGACCTATTTGATTTTGAGATAGGTTATCTTACAAAAAGCCCATGCCGTACATGCAGAAACAAAGACAATATTCCCGCATGCTATGAGAACTGCCCTCTCCTTGATAAAATAAGAATAGTCCTGGCAAGGGGGATTTCATCCCAGGCAAAATCATATGAACCATGAAAATTTTATAAAAAGTTGTCAATACATTATGCATTATCCCCGGTTTTCAGAAAAAAACAAATCTCTTTTAAAAAAACATCTCAACAAAAAAATTTTTAACCACCTTAAAACAAAAAAAACAAAATCAGGGTTTACCCTTTTTAATGCAATACAATCAGGTATTATCAACCAGGACAGCTCCATTGGTATTTATGCAGGAAATGCCGAAGCTTACAAGATATTTGAAAAAATATTTAATCCCATTATATATGATTATCATTCATTTGATCCTGAAAATTACCACAGATCGGATTTATCCGGGGATTTAAAATTAACTGATCCTGATCCGGCGCATCAATATATTATTTCTACAAGGATACGTGCTGCAAGAAACATAACAGGATTTGACTTTATGCCTTTTATTTCCGCCCGGGCACGAAAGCAACTTGAACTAAAAGCAGTGCAAGCGCTTGAGCAGCTGAAAATCACAGACAAAAATTTTAAAAGCCACTATATGCAAATCCGGGACATTCCTGAATCACAAAGTATATATCTTAAAAAAAAGCATCTCCTTTTTTCGGGAAATGACAGATTCCAGAGGGAAGCCGGCATAGAAAGGGACTGGCCTGAATCAAGAGGCATATTTCTTTCAGATGATGAAAAATCAATTGTATGGGTAAACGAGGAAGATCATTTAAGAATAATCTCCATGGAAAAGGGAGAAAAAATAGCAGAAACATTTAACCGGCTCTGCATCTTTCTTACAGCTCTTGAAAAAAATATTGTATTTTCCTTTGATCCTCATCTTGGCTATTTAACATCCTGTCCCACCAACCTTGGGACCGGAATCAGGGCGGGTGTTCATATAAGGCTGCCCGTTCTTAATGAAAACAAAGCATTATTATTCAAACTTGTCGATTCTTTTAACCTCCAGATAAGGGGAACCAGCGGTGAAAAGACCGGAGTCAAAGACTCTGTTTTAGACATAAGTAACAGGCAGAGACTCGGCATAACGGAAAAACAATGCATAAAAAATCTTAACAAAGGACTTTCAGCCATTATTGCACTTGAGAACCAGCTCGCAAAAAGTCTGTATTAATTGGGCTGAGGGCATAAGCCTGGACAATCTCATAATTTTTCAAATTATTGAAATTTGGTTATTGACCAAAATAAAACTATAGTAACAAAAAAAATTTCAACAGCCTGGGTTGACACTGGAATAACTAAGTGGTATTTACTATCTGTTCTTTAAAAACGGGGCGTAGCGCAGTCTGGTAGCGCACTTGTCTGGGGGACAAGTGGTCGCTGGTTCAAATCCAGCCGTCCCGACCAGATAATAACAAGGGATTCAGCATTTTGTTGAATCCCTTTTTAGTTTCAGGACCTATGGTTAAGTTTCTTATAACGGCCATGAGGCGGAGCTGGAGATTAAGGCTCCAGTTATGCTCAAAGCTTCAAATTTAGTATATGTTTTAGAGGAAAAACAAGTGCTGTTCTCTGAAATAAAAATCCGGTTAATTGAATATTTTCCTGCTGTTTTTACGGGCTTTCTTCTATCAATTGCCTTTCCTGAAATGAACTTTTCTGCTATTGCCTGGACAGCGCTTGTTCCACTTATGGTATCCATAAGTACAATGGATATTAAACAAGCATTTTTTACAGGTCTTGCAGCTGGAATGAGCTTTTTTATCTTTCTTATCTACTGGATTGTTCCAACACTTGATATTTACGGACAACTACCATTTTACCTCAGTGTGCCAATACTTTGTCTTCTCACCTTTTATCTTGGGCTTTATACCGCAATATTTGCGCTTGGTTTTAAACTGCTTAAAAAAAATTCAATTTTAATGCCTTTTCAGGCTGCTTCTCTATGGGTTGGACTTGAATATTTACGATCATTCCTGTTTACGGGATTTCCCTGGGGCATTCTTGGATATTCACAATATGAAAATCTTCATATTATTCAGATTGCCGATATCACGGGAGTATATGGGGTTTCTTTTCTGATTGTAATGGCCAATGCGGTTTTGTACATGGCATGGATGACTTTTTTCTCATCGCTTAAGTCCGGGCAATACCGGAAAAAATATGCAAAAAACCCTTTTAGAATAAAAAAAACAATTTCAGCTCTTTTATGTTTTCTTATTATAATGTCTGTTACACTGTACTATGGGTTCGCAAAATTTAATTTAATCAAAAAAACAGATAAAAACGCTGCCATGGTAAAAGTCGCCGTTATCCAGGGCAACATTAAACAATCTGCAAAATGGGACAAGAGCTTTAAAAAATTAAGTGTGGAAAAATACTGCAGGCTTTCAGATCTGGCATCGCGCGACAACCCCGGACTTATTGTATGGCCTGAAACCGCACTTCCCTTTTATTTTCCCGTGGACCAGAAATTCTCTTGTATTGTCAATCAATGCATAAAAAAATCCCGCGCGGCCTTTCTTATTGGAAGCCCTGCTTTTAAAAGGGATAAAGGTGAGTTAAAATTTTTCAACAGGGCTTATATGGTCAACGAACAGGCTGTGATTACAGGTAAATATGACAAGGTTCACCTGGTTCCCTTTGGTGAATATGTTCCATTTGGAAAATACCTTACCTTTCTTGGTAAATTAACTGCCCAGGCAGGAGATTTCTCCGCCGGTAAAAAAAACTTTATACCTTTAGAATTTGAAGGTAAAAAAGCAGGAATTCTGATCTGTTTTGAAATAATTTTTCCTGATCTTGCAAGAAAATTTGTAAACAACGGAGCGGATATACTTGTAACCATCACAAACGATGCATGGTTCGGCCGTACATCAGCCCCTTTTCAGCATTTTTCAATGAGTGTTTTCAGGGCTGTTGAAAACAGAAGATCCTTAGCAAGGGCGGCAAATACCGGAATCAGCGGTTTTATAGCTCCAACGGGCAATATTCTTATAACAAGCGGTCTTTATAAGGAAACATTTTTAACAGAGAAACTGTCCTGTCTTAAAATGAAAACTTTTTATACCCGTTATGGAGATCTGTTTGCATTGATATGTCTTATTGCAATACCAGTCATTTTTATGATAAATATAGATTTTCATATAAATAATTTCACTTCGTTATCAGTCGTCGACGTATAACTAATACTACTTCCTCTTTCTGACCTTGTGAAATGAATTATATGAAATAAAACGTAACCCATTACTTTTATTGGCTACGCGTCTACGACCCATAATTTGTCAGAATCTTTGATTCTTTGAGGCAATCTGGGCCAAATCTAGATCGGCCTCATGGCCGTTATATGAAAACCTAAAGTGAGCTATGCCAGCAACCCATGTGCCTGACTCAATTTCTTGTTTTTTATTACAGAA
>CAZLBE010000224.1:0-4614 GCA_964557635.1 uncultured Desulfobacterales bacterium | reverse complement strand
GTCGTTTGCGGAAGGCTTTCTCACGCACTGTTGGCGGCCGGTGAGCTTGGCGTTAACTTTCAATTGAGATACTAAGAAATATAAAATTTTTGATAATTCCAATATTGCAGGTACAGATCCTGTTTCATCCATGGTGGTATTTATCAAAGGATTTGTCGATAAATTCGGATACAGGAAATTTATCATCAAAAAAGCAAAGGGACAGGATGATTATACCTGCATGACCGAGGTGTTGACACGGCGATTTTTCCGATATGGAGTTTCCGGATCTTCTCCTTGTTGATGGTGGAAGAGGTCAACTCTCCCAAGTCCATTCAAGTCCATTCAAGTTCATCCAAGTTCAGGCAAAAATACTTTTAAAATCTTCCAGGATCATATACATTGAAGGTATCAGCAGAAGAGTTATAAAAGTTGCAAACATCACTCCGCATCCAAGGCTTATTGCCATGGGTACGAGGAACTGTGCCTGGGTGCTTTTTTCAAGGATCATTGGCATTAGTC
Source organism: uncultured Desulfobacterales bacterium (assembly GCA_964557635.1). Taxonomy (GTDB): domain Bacteria; phylum Desulfobacterota; class Desulfobacteria; order Desulfobacterales; family Desulfobacteraceae; genus WGCX01. The sequence goes on along the minus strand of CAZLBE010000224.1, from coordinate 4,113 downwards.
CGAAAAAAGTTGTTAAAGAGGTCAGCATTATGGGCCTCATCCTTCTTACAGCCGCATTTATTACAGCATCGTGAAGATTGAAATTTTCAAGTCTGTTGATATTAATTTTATCAATGAGGATAAGGGAATCATTCACAACAACACCGGACAGGGCAATAATGCCGAACATGCTCATAATGCTGAGATTATAGCCCATGATTATATGTCCCAGTACTGCCCCTACAATGCCAAAGGGGATGGCAGCCATGATGATGAACGGCTGGAGATAGCTTTTAAAGGGGACGGCCAAAAGCGCAAAAATGGCAAATAATGCCAGCATAAACCCTTTTCTCATACTTTTTAACGAATCTGTCTGTTCTTTTTTCTCTCCTGACATGGAGTATGACATTCCCGGATTATTGGCAAGGATCTCCTTTAACACGCCTTTTTTGATACTTGCAATGATTTCATTGCTGTTGGCCTTTTTTTTGTCAACACTTGCAGATACCTTTATCACTCTTTTTCTGTCAATGCGCTTAATTTCATTAAATCCCCTTTTTTCTGTTATCCATGCTGCCTCTTTCAGTGATATTTCACCTCCTGCCGGGGTCATGATCCTGATATTATCCAGATCAGCCAGATTTTCTCTCAGAGATTCCGGGTATCTGACCATCACTTTAACCTCATTTCTTCCAAGCTGCAGCCTTAAAGCCTCTGCACCGTAGAACCTGTTTCTTATCTGTCTTGCAAGATCGTTTTCCGTAAGCCCTGCAGCCCTGGCACGGGGTTTTATTTTAAATCTTAATTCCTTTTTCCCCTGGGCAAAATTATCTTCAATATCACTTACCCCGGGATAGCGTGCAAGGGCTTTTTTAAGTTTTTCAGATGCTTTTTCAAGAACCAGAAAATTTTTATGGGCAAGGCGGAATTCAATATTGGCACCCATATGCACCATATTAGATGCAAAAATAACGGAATCAGCTCCTGTGACTTCACCGACTTTTTTTCTCCATATTTTTCTTATTTCAGAGGTCGGTATATCACGGTTCTCGCTTTTTGTAAGGTAAAGGGCAATTTCAGCCTGATTAGAATCGGTGATGCCTCCACCCCTGCCAACTGGCCCTCCGGTTCCAAGGCTGCCCCCTGTCATTGCATAGATATCTCTGAAAACAGATGGCTTTCCAGGATGTTTTTCATCGATTTCCTTGATGGTCTCCATGGCCTTAGATGTGATCATGTCAGATACTTTTTCAGTGTCCTGTAAAAGCGTACCCGGCGGCATTGTTATGGATACTGTTATTTTGTCACCATCCACATCGGGCATGAAATTAAATTTTATGATTCCGCCTGCTATGATTCCAATTGTGATAAAAAGGGTGAATAATCCCACGGCCATGGTTATGTAGCGGTTTTTTATACAGGATGTTACAGATTTTTTGTAAAATATGTTGGTAAATTCATCAAATTTTTTAGCAAAGCCAAGTCTGAATCGCTCTATGGCACCTGTAATCCCTTTTCTTTCAACTTTTCTTTTTGTTGATGCAAGATGTGCCGGCAGGATCAACAGGGACTCCACAAGGGACACACAGAGCAGAGATATGACAACAATGGGAACAGCTATCATAAATTTTCCCATTACACCGGTTATATAGGCAAGTGGCAGGAAAGCTGCCATGGTGGTTAAAACGGAGAAAATCACAGGCCCTGCAACCTCACTGGCTCCCTTTACGGAAGCTGTGCTGATATCCATTCCTGTCTGCCGGTATTCAAAAATGTTTTCGCCCACTACAATGGCATCATCAACAAGAATACCAAGGGCAAGGATAAAAGCAAAAAGCGATATCATATTAATTGAAATATCAAAGGCCGGTACAATGAAAAGTGCTCCTAAAAACGATATGGGTACACCTAACATCACCCAGAATGCAAGCCTTATCTCAAGGAAAAGACTTAAGATCACAAGGACGAGAAACAATCCCCACCAGGCATTTTTAAGGAGAAGGTTTATCCTGCTCTGGAAAATTTCCGATGTATCGTTCCATGTGGCAATTTTAACGGAAGGCGGCAGTGAAATGGTTTTCTCTTTAATATATTTTTTTACTGTTTCGGAAATCTCTATGGGCTTCTGATCTGATACCCTGTAAACATTGACCATTGCAGCTTTTTTGCCGTTAAATTTTGATAAAAGGTCGGTTTCTTCAAACCCATCTTTTATTGTGGCTATATCACCGAGTTTTACAAGGGTTCCATCGGGATTTGCAATGATATTGATGTTGGCATACTCTTTTCCCGTATATTTTTTTGCTTTTTCACGAAGCAGAATCTCACCGCCTTTTGTTTTAATATTACCTCCTGGAATATCAAGGGAGGACTGCCTTATAATGGCTGCTATTTTTCCAGGTGTGAGGCTGTATTTTCTCAGATTATCTTCGGAAACATTAATGGCAATTTCATAATTTCTAACGCCGCCTAATTCCACCTGGGTGATGTCGGGCTTTGATAAAAGATCTTCCCGTATTTCCTCAGCCTTTTCCCTTAAAACCTTTTCCGTCATGTCACCGTAAACAATGACCGATATCACCTCTTTTAAATTCAATAGTTTTGAAACAACAGGTTTTTCAGCATCTTCGGGAAAGCTTGTAATCCCGTCCACCTGGCTTTTAATGTCCTGAAGAACAAGATCGGCATTTTTATCCTGCATGATTTCCGCCACAACCACGCCCTTTCCTTCATAGGCAGTTGCCGTGACCTCTTTAATCCCATCAACCGATGAAATGCTCTCCTCAACTCTAAGCAAAATGCCTTCTTCCACATCCTCCGGTGAAGCCCCGGGATAATCAACGGTTACCATGATCCTGTCCATCACTATTTCCGGGAAGATCTCCTGCTTTATATGTCCCCCCAATATAAGACCGCCAACAACAAAGGTCATCATCAACAAATTTGCCGCCACATGATTTTCTGTCATCCATTGAATCATTTTTTTCATTGTTTTTATTTATTCTCCACTGACCCATCCCATGACGGGTTCAAAATTAGAATTATGCGATATTCCGGGCTTTCAATTATTCATATCCTGGTATTCCCGGCATTTGCCCATATTTTTCTTAGTATCATGGCAGTTACTCGACAATTGTTTCCCTTAATTTTGTACCTTGGGCAGCACCTGATATATTGGTTATTACAAGTTTTTCATTATTTTCTAAAGGCCCCCGGATAAAGGCAGTTGTTTTTTCCCTTCGTACAAGGGTCACATGTCGTATATCAAGGGTATTGTTTTTCAGTTTAATCCATACGGTGTTATTTTCCCGAAGCGCCTTTGCCGGGATTGGAAAAACATCCTTTATGATTTTTCCTTTTATTTTTATTGTAACAAAGGTGTTTTCCACAAGGGGAGGGACTGATATGCCATGGGTGTGTTTGAAATTATAAGGATCAAAAATTTTAAGGACAATGCGGGGCATTCTGCCTGCCGGATCAACATCTCCAAGCAATCTCCATACAAAAGATTTCCAGTGGCAGCTTTCATTTCCAGTATCAAGACTTATTTGAGCTTCAGATCCCTTTGTATTTTTATGCACGCAGGAATCATTAATGCAGGAGATGCAGGGAATATTTATCAGCTGAATTTCAGAATAGGGAATGGAAGCAACAACGTCAAAACAATCGGTTCCTGCAATAACGGCAAGCTGGGAGCCTCGCGTAACGAACCGTCCAACGGCAATTGATTCGGAAAGTATTATGCAGTTAAAGGGAACTTTTATAACAGTTCTTTTTATATCGAGAATTCTTTTTGCATAATCTGCTTTTGCCGATTTAAGGGCAGCCTCTGCATTTTTCAGCTGTGGTTCATACAGGACAAGGGGCGAGGCAGCTTTTATTTTATTGAATTTTTTAGCTATTTTCCATTCTTTTATTGCAACGGCAGCCCGGCTTTTTGTTTCAAAAAGAGCAGTTTCAGCTTTTGCAATATTCGCCTTGCTTATACTTGCGGCAAGTTTGTAATCCCGTGGATCAATTCTAAAAAAATCATCTCCTTTTTTAAATATGCCGCCCTGCTCGAAATTTTTTGCAACGGATATTATCATGCCGCTAACCTCGGGAATGACAGCAATTTTTTCATGGGCAGCAACG
>CAZLBE010000223.1:0-4616 GCA_964557635.1 uncultured Desulfobacterales bacterium | reverse complement strand
TATATTTTCCCTTCATTATACATTCCCCGTTTTCTTTTTTATATATATATGAAACAGAACGTAAATTATTACGTTTATTTCTATATCTGTTGCGTGGCTGCTGGACAAATCCACCTCCGCCTCATGACCGTTTATAAGAAATAGAATGTAACCGGTTACATTCATTTTTTTTTTGTCAGCATCTTTGATTCTTTGAGGTAAATCTGGGCCAGTCCAGATCGGCCTCATGGCCGTTATATTTAAGTGAGTCGCTCGGTATTTTATAATTGACAAACCGATAATAAATTCATTATTTATCACTATAGTTTATACTGAGATTTTATGTCAATATCATTTCATATAAAATTTCCGCAATTATCAAGTCTAATTCTTTGGAAACGGGAAAAATTCATGGGGGTAGGAAAGAAAAAATGGGAGGCTCTATGGCTTCGAATGCTTGATTGCGGCATTAAGAAAGAAGATATTGAAGAAAAATTTATCAAAGGGGCGGGCAGGGGAGGCCAGAAAGTTAATAAAACATCTTCCGCAGTATTTATAAGGCATATCCCAACGGGTATTTCAGTTAAGTGCGGATCTAACCGCTCTCAGCATATTAACAGGTTTCTTGCACTGAGACGTCTTGTGGACTGCATTGATAATGCAGACTCAGAATCGAAGTCAGGAAACATGCAGAAAATAGAGCGGATCCGAAAACAGAAAAAAAAGAGGAAAAAAAGATCCAGAATGAAAATAAAAAATCATGAATCGAAAAAAACAAAAAAATGAGAAAAGGCACATGAGTTGCGGGCATAGTAGAGGCAAGGCATGCCTTGCCTCTACAGACAGCATGCTGCTTTTTTAAAATGCTCCTAACTGGCATTGTTTTATTTTTAATCCTTTTTTTTCACATGCAGATGCAACGTCTATTTTTTTTATTTTCAGTTCATCTGCAATTTTCCAGCACGCAGAACAGGTGATTCTTTTATTTTCAGCAGCACTATTAATTGCATTATCAAGTTCTTCAGATATTGTAAAATCTTTCTGCAGGATATCCCACTGTGGCCCATATCCATACAGGCCAAGGCTGCATTTTGTCAGTCTTAATTCCAGAAGATCAGCCTGAACACCGGCTTCACGGGGCAGTATTCCAAGTTCTTTTGCTGCAGCATGAACAGATGCACAGGTTATCTTTCCATTTTTTGCTTTGTTTTTAAGTACCATGGCAATTGTTTCATCAATTTTTTTGTCCTGATGTTTTTTAGCATAATGTCCTGCGTCTTCGTGTGTCATTTTAATCATCCTTAAATATGTTATCAGTTATCAGTTGTCAGTTATCAGTACAGGCATATCGATATTAATTTGTCTGCCTCAGGGATTTACTGAGATCTGCGAACATCGCCGAGAGTTCTTTTGTTTCCTGAATCCATTTTTTGTCAACGGCTGCCGCTTTAGTGCCTTACCCCTGAATTTCTGTAATAAAAAACAAGAAATTGAGGTAGGCACATGGGTTGCGGGCATAACTCGCTTTAGATATTTTAGCAGGTCTGATTTTTAATGTTTCGTTGCAGCCTGGTTTATGATATTTCTTATAAACAACCATGAGGCTGTTATAAAAAATTGTATATTAACTTAATTATTGATTATTAGTCAATGATTTAGAAATAATGCAAAAAATAATTTTATAAAATATATTTTAAGGAATGCATATGAGTTTAATTGAAAAAGTGGGCAATGGTGATTTCCATATGGTTTATGTTGTATCATGCGGAGAGGGAATTAATGCTTATCATCTTGTTCAGAGTGCCCTTGTGCAGTTTCCCGATAATGATATAAGTGTTATCAAAATCCCCCATATCCGCACTGAAATTCAGGTTGACAACCTTTTTGAAAAAATAAACAATACAGAAAATCTTATTGTACACACAATCGTTAATGAGGATCTTAGAAAACATCTTTCAAGGCAGGGTATGGAACATGGTATTGTAACAATTGATCTCATGGGTCCTGTTCTTTCAAAAATTGAAACATTTCTTGAGCAGAGGCCCATTGCACAGCCAGGTCTCTACAGAAGAATTCATAAAGTTGATCTGGATCAGGTGTCAGCCATTGAATTTTCACTTGCCCATGATGACGGCGTAAATCCCGAAGGCCTTCCTGAAAGTGAGATTATTCTCGTGGGTGTTTCCAGGGCCGGGAAAACACCACTTTCCATGTACCTTGGCGTGCTTGGATGGAAAACGTCAAATGTTCCTCTTGTCATAGGGATTCCAATGCCTGAAGTGTTGAAAACAATTGACCGGCGGAGGATTATTGCATTAAATATCAGTGTTGATCAGCTCATAGCGCACAGGAGAATGCGTCAGGATTCCCTTGGTACTTCAGATATGTATTCATATACAACAAGGTCTGAAATTGAAATTGAAATTGAAAAAGCCCGCAGGTATTATATCACTCAGGGGTATTCAATGGTTGATGTAAGTAATAAGCCCATAGAAACCAGTGCCGAAGAAATTATAGAAATGATAACAAGGCGGTTTAAGTCAAAGGCGCACAAAAGATGAAGATTTGACTTTCTGAATTGTTATGTAAAATTAAATTTAATGAGAATCTGTCATTGACTTCATATATGAATAATTATTGCTCACATAAGGAATATACAAACAAAAACCATAACAAAGACTTGGAAAATAGAGGCGAAAGGCGTTGCAAAGTTGATATATGGGTAAGAATGCTTCATTTTTTTAATTTTTTGTCATGGGCATTAACTGCTGCAATTTTTATAGTGTTTGAAAGGGCAAGGCCAGAGTTTGTGAGTTTTTTTGATAGATTTTATAAATTAAAACTCAGGGTTAACTGGGATATTAAATTTGTGGATTATCTTCTCTGGCTTATTGTAATATGCATTATCATAAGTTTTTCAGGTATTTTATTGGGTCTTGCAAGAGCAAGGCGAAAAGAAGACTACAATATCTATGGGCTTGTGATGATGGGGTTTTTATCTCTTTTTTTTCTCGTTGCAGTAGAGGTGTTTTTACTCTAATCCTTTTAAGTTCGTTTTATCCGCTGCCGATATAATTTTTAGTAAGCATTCTCAGGGCACTGCACCTGCAGCGTTGGCGGGCAGCCGCAAAGATTCTGAGAAATTGCTGGATGAAGGTGCTAAGTCAATAGAAATTTTGAATTAGGTGTGTAATTGTGAGAATATTCTTATCTTTCATTTTATTTTTTTTTCTGATACCTCCATTTTCCCATGCCAGAGATTATCTTGTTCGTTTCCAACGTGAATATTACAGGGAAGAGCCTGCTGATCAAACCCACCACAGTAAATTATACCATGCTCTTCAGGTTGATTCTCCATCCGGGTCAAAACTGCTTGTTCTCAAAGGGGATGATCTTGAATACAGAATATGGCTGAGGGAGTATCTTGTTAATTATAAAAAGCTTATTATCAGTATTCCTGACAGCGAGGATGGTAATTTCAGGACTGCCATGGCTTTTAAAATTAATGTCACAGATGTACATCCAATTGACGGCAAAAAATGGAAACAGAATGAATCAGGGATAGGTTCTATGCCTGCTTTTAAGGGGCAGAAGCATGTTCTTATTGTGGATGACAATATTAAAAGAAGGAAATTGCAGAAACTTATTGTTAATAACCTGGGTTATCCTGCAACCCTTGCTTCCAATGGACTTGACGCTCTGAAAATGTTCAGAATGCAGCCTAATAAATTTTTCATGGTTATTACAGAGAATAAAATTCCCGGTATGAGCGGTAAAGATCTTATTAAACACTTGATCAAGGATAACCCGAACCTGCCTGTAATACTTGGAACAGGGTACAAGAGAAAAGTAAAATCGGATAATAATACCGGGGATCTCTTTGCAGAGTCAAATAAAATTATTGTAAAATCACCTGTTTTAAAAGAATTGACAAAATCCATTGTAAAATTATTGGGGAGAAAGGCATGAGGATTATGTCTGATAAATTTTTTTTCTGTATTATTATCTTTTTTTTCTGTTTTTTTATTTGCACGGGCACTGTCCTCTCAAACGAGACTGATTACAAGGGGATAAGCATGAAATTTAAGAATTTTCTTCAATGTGAGCTTACCCGTGTGGATGCACCTGATTATTTTAATGGCAAGCCTTTTAAAATTACAGCGATCAATATGTTTGATGTTAAAAATGAAGGCGATTTAACAATTGTAACCGGAATGGTAAAGTGCTGGGTTGTAAACAGGTTTGAAACTCTGTTTGCCGCCGTGGGAGTTAAACAACTTTTAGGCCATGAAAAAGTGTATTACCTTCTTATAAAAAAACAGGATTTTTCTATTCTTGCAACACAGCTTGGAAAATATCCATACAAAGAAAGATGTGCATGGTCACGTTATAGTATGGATGTCAGGTGACTTATCCCTGAACGCTTCCAAACGGCAAAATGAAAATCTGTAAATTATTTTTAGATACAGAGCATATATTTAAAATTTTATAAAATTTTTATTGACACTGCTCAATGAATCTATTATTAAAAGTACACATTTACGGGGCTATAGCTCAGCTGGGAGAGCGCATGGCTGGCAGCCATGAGGTCAGGGGTTCGATCCCCCTTAGCTCCACCAAAAAATAAAATAAAAAGG
>CAZLBE010000222.1:0-4643 GCA_964557635.1 uncultured Desulfobacterales bacterium | reverse complement strand
ATTACCCGGCCAGTTGTACTTCATCATCAGTTTCATGGCAGATTGTGACACTCCCCTGACATTGTTACCTGTCTGCTTTTTAATTTATGGCAATAAAATGGTTAAGAAGAAGCGGAATATCCTGTTTCCGGTTTCTTAAAGGCGGGACATGAATTGTAAACACTTTTAATCGATAATAAAGGTCTTCACGAAAGCGGCCATCCTTTACAAGATCGCTGAGATTTTTATTACTGGCTGTAATAATTCGGATATCAATTTTACGTTTTCTTGATTCGCCCACTCTTTCAATTTCCTTCTGCTGGAGTGCTCTAAGCATTTTGACCTGTATATAAGGGGATATATCGCCAATTTCATCAAGAAACAGGGTACCGCCATCTGCCTCTTCAAACCTGCCTTTACGATCACGGTTTGCACCTGTAAAAGCACCTTTAACATGACCGAACAGCTCACTTTCTAAAAGCGTTTCTGAAAGTGCGCTGCAATTTACCGTTACCATGGGCATTTTTCTGCGCTCACCAATTGAATGAATGGCATTTGCCACAAGCTCTTTGCCTGTCCCGCTTTCACCCTGAATAAGTATGGTTGCATCACTTGCAGCCGATGCCTTAATAAAAGAGAAAACATTCTGCATTATGGGCGTTTTGCCAATAATCCCGTGCATACTGTTTAATTCCCCGAGACGACGCGTTGCTTCCTCCATTTTAAGCCGGGTATTTTTAAGCTCTGTTAAATCTGTTACAACTTCAACAACACCTATAACGGAACGATTTTTTTTTCTTATAACACGGGCGTTTTTGGTAATGGAAACAGTATGGCCATGTTTATGATGCAGCAGGCATTCCGTGGATTCCACCTTTCCATGTTCATATATACCGCAATCGGCAAATCCCTCCGGACATTTTTTACCAAAGCATTGGCTGAAACGTAGAAAAGTGCAGTCTCTGCCCATTACTTCCCAGGATTTATAACCTGTGATTTTTTCCATTGAATTGTTCCATGCTATTATGTGGCCATAGGTGTCAAGTACAAAAATACCGTCACCGATTGCTTCCATAAGAATCTGTACAAACTCGTTCTGCTGAATTTCCCAAAATATATTCTGCATGTATATGTACCATATCGTTAAATGCGTGGCGTTTCTGCGGCGCTGCGGTGGCGCCACATTTTATGTTTTTGAGTATAAAAAAGAAAATAATGTTTTGTCAACGATTAAAATTATCCGTAAAATAATTTTATATTTTTATAACTATTTGATTTTAAATCATTTAAAGACAGAATAGCAAACCATCGGTACAGTTCTTGATTATGATTATAATCAGCTCAGGATAAATTAAAAATGAGCTTTTATGTGCAATGGATTCATCAATAATTAATTTTTAAAACAGGGAGGGACAAAATGGGAAAAATGAAAAAATTTATGGCAGTGCACAACGATCCAAAGATTGGTTGTGATGAAATTCAATCAAATTGGAGAAAATTGGCAGGGGTGGAGTCCAGTACATGGGACAGAACATATTACAATGAAGAAAAATCTGTCCGTTACTGTCTGTGGCTGGCTTCGAGTGAAGAAAATTTAAAAAACATTTTCACTGAAATGGGTATAAGCTGGGAATCAATCCTTGAAGTTGAAGAAGTTGTTCCTGATCTCTGGGGTGAAAACTGGAAAATACATCTTGAAAAAGAGAAGGCAGCCGATACATTGGGAAACTGATGTATCTATTCAGCAAGATTTTACTTTTAACAGATCAGGGATAACATAAAGTATAGAACGAGTGACAAACAGGTCAGGCTTTCTTATTTTACGTCTTGTAAATGGGGTCTATAATTTTTGTAACGGACATGGTTATGATCTGGTTCAGCGAGGAGTTGCCTTACAAAAAAAAGCAGGTGTAACGAAAAAGCCTGGAAAGCCTGGCCTTAAATGACAATATTTCTTATAAAGATGGTCGGGGCGAGAGGATTTGAACCTCCGACATCCTGCTCCCAAAGCAGGCGCGCTACCAGGCTGCGCTACGCCCCGAAATCTAATCAAAACCTGAATAAATTTAAAAAAGGTAATTACCACTATTTTTAAATTTAGGCAAGAACAAGTTTTATAAAATTTACAAAAAACAGCAGCGCCTGTAGCTTGAATACGGGGTTTTTCGATTTAAAAATAGATTAAAATGTATGTATGCTGCTTAAAGGCAGGGATATAACGGTTTTGCGGCCCTGCTGTATACCGTGCCTCAAAATATCCTGTCTTGGCCATTGAGCCATCAGTTCTGTATTATTAATTTTTATCGTGACGTCGTAATAAAAGCCCCGGGAAGCAAGTTTTGAAATAACACCTGAAAATAATTTTGAATTCTTTATATTACCTTGATTTCCAAGGGAAATATCCTCAGGTCTCAATGCTGCATATTCATGCCGGTTCACATCAGGTGTGATTTTTATACCAAGTTCCTCAATTGTGGCCATGGTGCCTGCGCCGTTGTATTTTTTTAAATGAAATATATTTTTCATGCCAACAAATTTTGCTGTGAATTGTGAGCACGGTTTATGAAAAAGTTCAGATATGGATCCCTGCTGTTTTATTTTCCCATTGTGAATAACAGCTCCCCTGTCAGCAAGAAAAAAAACATCGGAAAAATTATGAGAAACCATTATAAAAGTCATTTCCAGTTCCTGATGCAGGGTTTTAAGAAGATTTTTCAGTTCATCCTGCAGTACCGGATCAAGGGCAGATAAAGGTTCATCAAGGAGGAGTATTTTTGGATCTATGATAAGCGCGCGTGCCAGGGCAACTCTCTGTTTTTCCCCACCGCTCAGTGCCACAGGGGATCTTTGTAAAAGATGGCCAAGGTCCATTTTTTCAACAAGAAATGAAAAATTTGTTTTTATTTTTTTATCAGACAACCCGTGATAACGAACACCAAAGAGAATATTTTTTTCTACATTAAGGTGGGGAAAAAGAGCATAATCCTGATATACAATTGCAGCCCCCCTTTTATCAGGAGAAAAATCTGTCACATCTCTTCCATTGATGGTAATTGTTCCGGAATCAATGGGAGTAAGACCCATAATTGCCTCAAGCATAAGGGATTTTCCAGAACCAGTAGGCCCCATGATGGCAAAAAAATCCTTGTTCTTCACGTGAAGATTAATATTTCTCAGGCTGAAACCCGGAAAATGCTTTGAGAGATTATCAATGCGAATCATAATATTTTTTTCTCCCTTGAAAAAAGTCGCATGGCAATAAAGAGGCCAAGTGATATTATGATGAGCCAGAATGCAATGGTCTGGGAGTATTTAAGACCGTATGCCGTAAATCGCTCGTATATGAGGACAGGTGCTGTCATTGGGTTGTATGCAACAATCACAACTGCTCCGAATTCGCTGATGGCCCTTGCTGTACACATTACGGCACCTAACACCATACTCCGCCAGACCAGGGGGAAAGTTACACGGAAAAACGTTGATGTCATGCTTGCTCCAAGGCTTCTTGAAGCTTTTTCGAGTTTTTCGGGTATATTTTCAAAACCTGCTTTCACGGTATTAATATAAAAAGGACATCCCACAAAGGTTAAAACGATAATAATCCCGGTGAGGCTTCCCATGACCTCAATGCCTATTCTTGCAAGAATTTTCCCCAAAAAACAGTTCCGCCCTAAAAGCGTTAAAATTGCAATTCCGATCACAGGATGGGGTATCATTATAGGAAGATCCACAAATCCCTCTATGATTTTTTTGCCTAAAAAATTTTTTCTTGCAAGAATATATGCAAGCGGCGTTCCGAAAACAGCAGCACAAAAGGTGGCAGAAAGAGCTGTAAACATACTTCGGCCAAGTGCGGCAAGAACCTCTTTGTCATATAAAGTACTGATAAGATCAGCAAGTTTCGGCTGAACCAGCATTTTTCCGATGGAAAGACTTACAAGCAGGACCAGGGGAAAACTTAAGAGTATTGCCCCTGGCCAGAAGTAATCCTTTTTATCATTGTTTGCCATATTGAAAGATATCATTTTTTGATAACCGCCATGAGGCGGATCTGGATTAGCCAAGATCCGTCTCATAACAAAGTATGAAATAAAAGTAACTGGTTACATTTTATTTCATATAAATTAAATAGTTGCTTTATTTGAACGCAATCTTAATCTTTAACCACAACAAGACGTTTAAGCACCAGGGGAAGTTTCTGCATCATCTTTTCCGTTGGTACCCTGCAAGGTTCAAAGGGTGGCTGCCCCATATTTTTAAGCACTTTAAGCCCGCCGTCAGGTGAGAGCATGTATTTGAGGAAAGCTTTTGCAGCAACGGGATTTGCACAATTTTTTATCATTGTAATTCCGTAGGTACAAGATTTTCCTTTTTTAATTTTCCAGGTTCCAGGTTTTTTTCCCATCACTTTAACCCTTGCCATGCTGTAAAATTTGTCAAATTTATAATTGCCAAGATTTATATGATCGTTGAGCTTGACAAACTTAAGCTTATGCTGAACAGCCACAGAAAGATATTCCCATGCATAATCAATGTTCCCGGTTTTTAGAAGATTTACTATTTCAACTGCCTTTGGGCGAATGTTTTTTTTATGGCGACTTGCAATTAACTTTTTATAAAGCCCTTTTACACCATAATATTTTTCTGCGAGCTGCATGACCATG
>CAZLBE010000221.1:0-4670 GCA_964557635.1 uncultured Desulfobacterales bacterium | reverse complement strand
GCGGATCTGGATTGGCCCAGATTGCCTCAAAGAATCAAAGATTCTGACAAATTATGGGCCGAAGGCGCGAAGCCAATAAAAGTAACGGGTTATGTTTTATTTTTTATAAACGGCCATGAGGCCGATCTTAATCTTGAAACTGTCAGACGGCCTTACAACAAAAAATGGACCGCATAAACGCATAAAAAAACTTTAAAAAAGATATCTTCTGCATCGCCATGGTCCGATACTTGGAATACTTAAAATAAAAAGATACCCCAATTTAATTCAGACGAAAAAAGGAGATAAGTATGCAAAATAAAAAAATTAAAATCGCATGTATCAGTACCTATCATCCAAGAGAATGCGGAATTGCTACCTTTACAAGCCATTTAAAACAGGCAATGACAGCTTGTAATAAAAAGGATTATGACATTGATGCCTATGTAGTAGCTATTAGCGATCAAAATTATCATTATCCTGATGATGTTAAGTCTACCATTGCCCAGAATGATCAAAAAGATTATCTCAAGGCTGCGAAATTCATCAATCATACCGATGCAAATATCTGCCTTCTTGAGCATGAATTCGGTATATTCGGAGGTAAAGAAGGAATATATATCCTTCCGCTTATCTATCAATTAAAAATACCACTGATTGTAACCTTTCACACTGTATTGAAAAATCCGAATTATACTCAAAAAATTATAATCTATGAAATTTCAAAAAGAGCGGAACGGGTAGTTGTAATGAACCCCATTGCCATTGATTTCCTCGTTGATATATATGGTGTTGAAAAGAACAAAATCGCACTCATTGAGCATGGAACTCCTGAATTTGAGTATAATAAAAAAAAATTTTACAAAGACAAACTGCATTTTTCAAATGAAAAAATTTTACTCACCTTTGGCCTGCTCAATCCGGATAAGGGAATTGAAACTGTCCTTGAGGCATTACCGGGTGTGATTCAAAATCATCCTGACCTTCTCTACCTGATCCTTGGCAAGACACATCCAAATCTTATAAAAACTTCAGGAGAAGGGTACCGATTGTATCTGAAACGTTTGATAAAAAAATATAACATCAAAGATAATGTTGATTTTATCAACATCTTTGTTGATGAAAATGAATTAAAAGATTATTTATGCTGCGCTGATATATATATTACCCCATACCTTAATGAGGCACAGATCACAAGCGGAACCCTTGCATATGCTGTGAGCTCCGGAGCAGCAGTTGTATCAACTCCATATCTCCACGCCAAATATATTTTATCCAATGAAAGGGGCCTCCTGTTTGATTTTAATGATTCTGATGAATTGGCTCTGATCTTAAATGAGCTTCTTGACAAACCGGATATTGCTGAAAAATTGGGGAAAAGGGCTTATGACTATGGGCGCAAGGTTACCTGGCCTAAAGCAGGTGCAAGATACATAGAACTTGCCTCAAATTTAATAGAACTTAAAAGAATTAAACCTAAGGATACTGAATCAATCTTTGCCTCCAGTATGCTGCCTGATTTCAAACTCACCCATGTGCAACATATGATGGATGATACAGGAATTATTCAGCATGCTGCTTTTAATATTCCAAACCTTAAACATGGATACTGCCTTGATGATAATGCAAGGGCACTTTTAATGTTCACCATGGCACACAGGCAGTATGAAGACGCAGCATCCCGTTCCATGCTTATAAAAACAATGAGTTATATCCATTATATGCAGAATGAAGATGGCAGCTTCAGGAATATGATGGATTTTAAAAGGAATTTTCTTGATGAAAAAGGCTCTGAAGATGCATTTGGCAGAACCATATGGGCTCTTGGGTATCAAATTCACTTACTTACAGGGCATAGCTTTGTTTCGCTCGCAGAAAAAATATTTATAAAGTCCATACCGAGGATCACAGAACTGAAATCTGCCAGGGGTATTGCCAATACAATAATCGGACTTTCTCACTATGTTTTACGTTATCCGGAAGACAAGGTCATGGCAGACAAACTTAAAAAAATGGCAGACAAACTTGTTCAAAGATACAATGAAACAAAAGATGATAATTGGATATGGTTTGAAGATATCTTAACTTATGATAATGGAATCCTGCCATTATCGCTGTTCTATGCATATCGTGCTCTGAAAAAGAAATATCTGCTCAAGGTTGCCGAAGACACCTGCAAATTTCTGGAAAATATTCTTTTTAAAGATAATCATCTTTCTCTTATAGGTAACAAGGGATGGTATAGGAAGGATGGAAAAAGAGCAGAATTCGATCAGCAGCCTGTAGATGCAATGGCTGCTGTTTTAATGTTCAGCCATGCTTACGTTGCCACGACAAACAGACATTATCTGAACAGAATGTTTTCATCTTTTATGTGGTTTATCGGAGACAATGATCTTAGAATACCAATGTATGATTTTACAACAGACGGATGTTATGATGCTCTTGAATCAAACGGGGTAAATCAAAATCAGGGAGCTGAAAGTATCATCAGCTATATGATAGCTTACCTGTCTGTAATCGCTGCATGCGGAAAGGAGGAACAGGATGAGTATGGTTCAGAGATATGGGAATAATCCAATACTTACAAAGGCTGATGTGCCCTATACTGTGGCCACAGTGCACAATGCAGGCATTGTTAAATACAAGGGCAAATATATCATGATCTTCCGCTCCCATCTGGAAAACGGAAGAAGTATATTAGGCCTTGCAGAAAGTGACGATGGGTATCATTTTTCAGTTGATGATAAACCTTTTATGACTCCGTCTGCACAAGGTATATTCAAAGAGTATGAAGAGTACGGGATAGAGGATCCGAGGATTACCTGTATTGATGGAGAATACCTGATTACATACAGTGCCTATTCTAAGCATGGAGTTCGCATAGGTCTTGCAAAAACAGATAATTTTAAGACCATACGCAGAATTTCCCTTATCACAGAGGCAGATTACCGCAATATAGTTTTATTTCCGGAAAGAATTAACGGGCTCTATATAAGATTAGACAGGCCACATTCAAAGATCAGCCCGTGGTCCATATGGATTTCATACTCTCCCGATCTTATCTACTGGGGAAATTCAAAGGTGATCATGAAACCTGTGTTATACCACTGGGATGCAATGAAAATAGGACCCGGAGCACCTCCCATTAAAACTGCAAAAGGCTGGCTTAATATATATCACGGTGTTTTCCCCACCATGGACGGCTGCATATACAGGCTCGGGGTTGCCCTTCATGATCTTAAAGATCCGTCTAAAGTGATCGGGGTTGGTGACAAATGGATTCTGCAGCCTGAAAAAAGCTATGAAATTACAGGCTATGTGCATAATGTTGTTTTTACCTGCGGAGCGGTTGCCGAGGATGACGGCAGTGTAAAAATATACTGGGGCGGTGCAGATACAGTGATGTGCGTTGGCACTGCTGTAATTGATGATCTTGTGAATCTCTGCCTTAATGATAGCAGAAAACCGATGTAACGGCCATGGCGGTTATAATGAAAATTGCAATTCTTTCAACAACATGCTGGCGGACACCGCCGAGTCATTACGGGCCATGGGAGCAGGTGGCCTCCAATATCGCGGAAGGGCTTGTGGAACAAGGTGTAAAGGTAACCCTTTTTGCCACTAAGGATTCCATTACCAGGGGAAAACTTGAATACGTATACGAACATGCCTGGAACGATGATCCTGATCTGGATCCAAAGGTATGCGAGTGTATGCATATAAGCCATCTCATGGAAATGGCAGATGAATTTGATATCATACACAATAACTATGATTTTCTGCCGCTTACCTATTCTCATTTGATAAAAACCCCAATGGTGACGACAATACACGGTTTTTCATCACCGAAAATTATCCCTGTTTACAAGCGCTACAATGATATAGGGTATTATGTCTCCATCAGCAATTCTGACCGAAGCCCTGATCTGAACTATATATCCACGGTATATAACGGTATTAAAACAGAAGATTTTACACTAAATACAGGCCAGGGAGATTATCTGCTCTATTTCGGAAGAATTCATCCTGACAAAGGAGCTCATGAAGCCATACGAATCGCTAAAAAAACAGGTATGGAACTGATCATATCAGGTCCTGTTCAGGACCATGAATATTTTAATGAAAAGGTGCAGCCTTTTATCAATAACGATGATATTAAATATGTTGGCAATTCAGGACCAATGCAGAGGGACAGGCTTCTTGGAAATGCAATTGCACTTCTCCACCCCATTCATTTTGACGAACCCTTTGGTTTAAGTGTTGCCGAGGCTATGCTCTGTGGAACACCTGTTGTTGCATTTAACAGAGGTTCAATGCCGGAATTGATACAGAGCAACAAAACAGGGTATCTTACAGATAATGCAGATCAGGCAGCAGAGGCACTTAGCGATATAAAAAAGATAGACAGATCATATTGCAGAAGATGGGCAGAGGAGAACTTCAGCCAGAAAAAAATGGTGAATGATTATATCAATATATATAACAGGATATTAAATCACCATATATAACAGGATATTAAATCACCAAAGCGGACAATGCCCGCAACCCATGTGCCCTTCTTCATTTTCTTATTTTTTTTAACAGGGATTGAGGAATAAGGTGCTAAAAGTCTATAGTCTTTTAAGATTTTTTTTCAAGCAAAGTGTCAAGCAGGGTGTCAAGGTTCACTGCAGCAAATGACGATGCAT
>CAZLBE010000220.1:0-4702 GCA_964557635.1 uncultured Desulfobacterales bacterium | reverse complement strand
TGGTCTCCTCCCTGGCTTTTTTTTGAGTTGCAGTCAGTGTTAAATTTCCGGATTTGACTGTCAGGCTTGGTTCCTTAAGCTCACTTTTTATAATTCCCACAGGCCTTAGTGTCATAGTTTTTAACAGATCTGTTTTTGCTGTATCTATTCTTTTTGTATCTGTTTCTGTTGTATCTGATTTTGTTGTATCAGCGTAATTTAATCCTTCTCTCATTGTAATCTCCCCTTTGGTTATTTTGCAGGCCTTAGTGCCTTACCCCTGAATTTCTGTAATAACGGCCATGAGGCCGATCTGGATTTGGCCCAGATTGCCTCAAAGAATCAAAGATTCTGACAAATTATGGGTCGTAGACGCGAAGCCAATAAAAGTAACGGGTTACGTTTTATTTCATATAAAAAAACAAGAAATTGAGTCAGGCACATGGGTTGCGGGCATAGCTCGCTTTAGCGTTTAACTGCGTTCAGAAAATAGCCGTTTTCGCCATCGCGTATAAAAATAATTTTAAGTCCTGCGTCTGCAAAAAGAGTTTTCATATCTTTTGAATCCGGCATAATATCATTCTGCACAATAGTTCCTGCTTTTCTATGAACGTCATTGATTTCCTTAAGGCTTATGAAATGGTGAACAATCAATTTCCCGCCTTTCTTAAGTATCTTCTGCATCATCAAAAGGACATTTTTTTTGTTTTCAAAATGGGGAAAAACCTGGTGACAGATAATCATGTCAAAACTGTTATCCATAAATTTTAAATCTTCAACAGCTGCAAGATGAATCTGTACGTTTTTCCGTCCTGCAAGTTTTTTCCGGGCAGCAGACACCATATTTGCACTGATATCCATTGCAACTACAAGCCCGTCAGGCCCTGCTCTGTCCGAAAGAATTCTGGTGAGTCTGCCTGTCCCGCACCCGGGCTCAAGTATTTTCATTTTTTCAAAGGGGCCTGCTTCGCTAAATAGTATTTTCAGGCTTTTTTCTTCCTGTTCACCATATTCTTTGGCTGCCCATGATTCATTTACCTGCTGATCAAAAAAGACCGCTTTCTGCCGGTACAATGTTTTTCCTCCTGTCCCTGACTGTTTTTTTAAAATTCAAATTGAACACCACCGTAAACAACGGTACCCGGACTTGGATAATCTAAGCGTTCCCATACTTTCACATCTGTAATATTTTCAATGGCAAGCAAAAATTTTGTGTCAACTCCATGGATAAAATCGGTTTTATAGCTTAATCTGAGATTATGAACCGTGTAGCCGCCAAGATAGGTCATGGGCTGATATTCCGGCTTGACTGCCATCTTCTGGGGAGGGACTGCAGGAGCTCCGCCGGCAAACCTTTTCCCTGTATATCTTGTCTGCCACTCGGCAGTGAAGCCCTTAAACGGTTTTGCCCTGAATGTTAAATTAAAAAGGTGCTTTGGAGTGTTGGCAAGATCTTTTTCATTGTCGTACAATTTTTCAATGAGTTTGTCCCCGTGTTTTTCGGTTTCTTCATAGGTATAATTTGTTTCCACCTCGAATTTATCTGAAAATACATATTTGCCGGACAGTTCAATACCTCTTATATACATGCTGTCCACATTGTACGTGGGAGGATAGGAAACGGGAAAAGTTTCTATGTAATTATCAATATCCTGATAAAAAAGGTTTACATGATATGCAAATCTATCCATTGTATGTTTCATTCCGATTTCATAATCCCAGCCCTTGACCGGCTTTAATTCTCCTATAAGGCTTTGCCATGCATTTTTGTATTGATCGGGAATAATATCTGCCGAAGCACACGGGGACTGATTAATCCCGTAATACGCCCTTAAAACTGCACATCCCGAAAATGAAATAAAATTGTAATTGCTGTACCAGCGATACTGGTCTGCCATGGTAGGAGCCTTGAAGATCCTTCCGCCGGTAAAATAAACGGACATATCATCTGCGGGTTTGTATGTGAGTGTATAGCGGGGAGACCACTGATGATCATTTGTTTTGTCTTCAAATATGGGATCGGAATTTTTTATTTTATTTCTGAATTCATCGAAGCGGATGCCATAAGTAAAATTGATTTTTGGAAAAATATCCCATGAGTCTTCAAAAAAAGCCCCGCTTAAGTTCTGGTTGAAATCAATATGCTCTTTTCCCTGATTATAATCTTCCCAGTCGGCACCGGCATCTCCGTAAGTATATTCTCCTCCAAAACTTAAGGCGTGTGCTCCTAAAGAATGATGAACTTTTAATTTTACAGCAGGGGTGTTAAAATCGGATTGATAATCGCTGGTATCGCCGTCATTCCAGCTATCCTTTATCGGGTTACTGTTTCGTTTCTGTCTGCCGTAGGACACGCCAAGATCAATCAATTTAGAAAGATAAACAATCTCTCCTCCTGTGTTGTCAAGTTTAAAACTGCTGCCCGGTGCATAGTCTCTTGCCTCACTCCAGACATTCCATGCAACTCGGTCATCTAACACATAGCCCTCGTTTTTATGATATTTATACCCTGAAAATTTTATTTTACCAAAATTCCCAAGATCTACGCCGACATTTAAAAATCCGTTTGAGTCTTCAAGGTCGTTGTTTTCAAGGTATTCATTTTTTTTATGATACGAGCCTCCTGCAAACCAGTCAAATTGCCTGTATGAACCGGAATTTGTAATGCAAAATTTTCTGTCGTCAAACCTGCCATATGAGGTTTTAAATTTTGTTTTAAGTTTTTTGCTTCCTTTTTTTGTTATGATGTTTACGGTTCCTGCGAGAGTATTGCCATACTCGGCAGAGCCTGTTCCTTTTGTAACTTCAATTTTCTCTATTGCATCTGCAGGTATTGTTTCCCATTCAAAGGAGCGCGCATAATATTTCCCCATCTGCCCCACAGGCATGCCGTTTATAAGGATTCTCATGTTCTGATCTTCCATGCCCCGCAAAAAAACCTTTTTCCCGTAAGATGAGTTTTCAATTAGAATTGATTGGGATTCCTTTAAAAGGTCGGTAATATCATTGGTTTCCCCGGCCTGAATTTTTGCATCAGGAGTGATTAAAGTTGTTGTGAAATCCTTTTCCATCAATTCTTTGTTCATCAATTCTTCTGTTTGTTCTCCCACAACTCTGATCATGGGAAGAGTTGTTATTTTCTTATTTTCCTCTGCAATGAGCGTCTGTGGTATGGAAACAACCATTGCGATTCCCAATAAAATACAAATAAAATGTAAGCGTTTCATCATTTCTCCTGTTGTGTAATAAACTTCCATGAGGCCGATCCGGACTTACCCAGGTTGCCTTTTTTTTTAATTTTTAACCATTTTTCACTATTTTTGAGAATTTTGAGTTTTTGATTTCAGAAAAAAAGGATTCTGCCCTATTTCCCCATATGTTTTTACCATTTTTGCAAAAACCGGTTTACCCACAAAAAAATTGTATATCTCATCTGCCTTATTGGCAGGATCAATATCTTTAAACCTTTTTGGATAAAGCACCTTGCCAATGGCATAGGCATCAAAAAGCGCTGTGCCTATGTTGGTGGCATACCAGTTAAACGGCAGCAATGTATAAACACGTTTATTTAAAAACGCTTTTAAGGCATTATAAAATTCCGGCTTTTTGCGAAAATCTTCCGCTATAAGATTTAGTCCACCACCATCAATAAAGATGAAATCCGGATTGAGTTTCAAAAGCATTTCCCTGTCAAAAAAAACGTGGCTTCCCATAACAGGCCTTACCTGCTTTGCCACATTTTCCGCTCCAAGCCATTCAAAGGGGATATAGTGCTGCTCCGTACTTTCAATGCCGTGTGCTCCACGGTATCCGATACCGCCTGCGTAAACCCGGGGCTGCTGTTTTTCAGAAATACCCGATGTACGGGTTTTCAGATCATTTCTCAAAAACTCAATATAATTTATTAAATTTTCAGCCCTTTCTTTTCTGTTCAAAATATTTCCTGCAATTTTAAAAGCATCAAAAACCTTTTCATCAAAGGTGGCAAAGGCGCCATAACTCAGCACAACTACCGGAATACCAAGTATTTTCTGCACATCGTCTGCAAGCAAAGCCTTCATATAAGTAACAAAAACTACCTGGGGGGCAAGGGCAAGCAGTGCTTCCATATCCGGTTTTTTATTGATGCTTACGGTTCCGCCGGGTCCGCAGCTCGGTAATTTTGAAAGTTCAGGATGGGCAATCCAGTATGGCCGTCCACCGGGGTACATTTTTTCCATATTCTCAACACCGCAAAGTTTGGATTCGGCCTGAAGATATACGATTAAGCGTAAGGCACCGGGACCGATGCAGACAATATGCTCCGGATCAAAAGGCGCTGTAACCTGCCTTCCCGCCATATCGGTCACTTTTATTGTACGGGCAACGGATATAGTCCGGGCAGCAGCCATATTCAGTGAAGCAGCCATAGCCTGTGAAGTAGCCATAGTTTGTGAAGCAGCCATAGCCAAGTGTTCAGCAAAAGCTGTGGTTAAGGTCCTGTTGAAGATCGGGTTCTGCTCGCAACAAACCATAAAAATTATCCCGCAGAATATTAAAAATCCGGTCTTTTTCATCTGATTTCTCCTTGTTTTCACAAAGGAACAGCCACGGTGTGGCCGTTTATTTTTTTTAAAACAACTTCAACGTCATAAACCTGGCTTATCATGTCACAAGTAAGTTCTTCCCTGTTTGCGACAGCATGAATCCTGTGATCTTTAAGAAAAAGAAAATTATCTGCAAA
>CAZLBE010000219.1:0-4711 GCA_964557635.1 uncultured Desulfobacterales bacterium | reverse complement strand
TCAACCTCAATATGAGAAAGAATTTCGGTTACTAATGATTAAGTCAAAAATAAAGGATACCCAATAGCAAAAAAAAAGAAAAATGGACTTGTCACCATAGGGAAAAAAATACGAAAGGTAAGATTAGAGAAAAAATTCAAACTCGACGATCTTGCAAATGAAACAGGTCTTTCCAAGGATTTTATTAAAAAAGTTGAATCCGGTGATCAGATTCCACCCGTTGGTACACTGCTGCAGATATCAAGGGCACTTGGTATCGATTCAAGTTTCTTTTTAAGGGAACAGGAAGCAAATGCCGATGACCTTGCAGAAAACCGTGCAGAGGCCTATACCAAACGTACTGATAATTATGCATATACTCCTCTTACTTCCGGAGCAGAGAACAAACATTTAAGAGCTTTCCGCATAGTTGTTGAGGCAAATAAGCCCCATAAGGGAGTTGGATATCAGCATGAAGGCGAAGAATTTGTTTATGTCTTAAAAGGAAATGTTGAAATACAGGTCGGGGACAATATAAATTCCCTTTCAACAGGCAAATCGCTTCATTTTAATTCCGCTGTCAAACATGACCTCAGAAATACGGGAAAAACCGATGCAGAGCTTGTTGTTGTTGTCTACAGTCCTTAAGGTAACTTCCAAAAGAACAAGCTATGCATCCTGCTTGCACTTTTACTCGATTTTTTTATTGTGATAACAGGCATATAGTCTTGTAAGACTCCTGTCCTCCCGCCTTGAAAACGAATAAAAGTCCTGCACGATATACGCATATTATTTTTTTCGGGGTTTCCTTAAGAGTTGAAAAAAATCAAGGAGAAATAATGTCATTCAAGTTAACTGATGAACAATTAATGATTCAGAGTATGGTCAGGGAGTTTTCCAGAAAAGTTGTTGCCGCAGATGCTGCTGAACGCGACAGAACAAAGGAATTCCCTGCTGATAATTTTAAGCAGATGGGAGAGTTAGGGCTAATGGGAATGATGATTCCCACGGAATACGGCGGAGAGGATGCTGATACAATTTCCTATGTCCTTGCACTATCGGAAATTGCATATTCATGTGCTTCAACCTCTGTGGTTATGTCTGTACAGAACTCAATTGTCTGTGAAAGTATTCTTAAATACGGTACGGAAGAACAGAAGCAGGAATTTCTCGTCCCCCTTGCTTCGGGAAAGATTATCGGAGCCTTCGCCCTGACTGAACCTGAAGCAGGTTCGGATCCTGTGAGCCAGTCTACAACAGCTGTAAGGGATGGTGATTATTATATTATCAATGGAACAAAGCGGTTTATCACTTCCGGCAAAAATTCAAGTGTTGTTATTGTTACGGCAAAAACTGATGAAGCAGCCCGCCATAAGGGCATCAGTGCCTTTATTGTGCCAAAGGGAACCCCGGGCTTTATTGTAGGCCGTGCAGAAGATAAGATGGGGCTTAGGGCATCGGATACCACTGATCTGATATTTGAAGACTGCAGAGTTCCGGCAAAAAATATCCTGTCCAAAGAGGGTGACGGGTTCAAAATCGCCATGTCAGGTCTTGACGGGGGCAGGATAGGGATTGCATCCCAGTCTCTTGGTGTTGCCCAGGCCGCCCTTGATGCTGCAGTAGAATATGCCAAAAACCGAAAACAATTTGGATGCACCATATCAAAGCATCAGGGCATAAGATGGCAGATTGCAGACATGGCAACACAAATTGAAGCTGCCCGCCAGCTGGTTTTGTCTGCTGCGGCAATGAAAGACAATAAAAAGAAATATACAGCCCAGGCTTCCATGGCAAAACTATTTGCTTCTGAAATGGTGAACAAGGTAACGGCAAGGGCCATCCAGATACACGGAGGGTACGGCTTTACAAAGGACTATCCCGTTGAAAGATTTTACAGGGATGCAAGGGTTTTCACAATATATGAAGGCACATCTGAGATCCAGAGGATAGTTATATCCAATGCCGTCTTAAACGATAAAAGGAAATTATAAATTCATAAAATCGTCCATTTTTAATGTAACTGACCGGCCATGAGGCCAATCTGAATTCAGGCTCCTGTGCTGCTCACAACAAATTAAAAAATAGAATGTAAATCATTACGTTTATTTTATTTTTTGTTGCAGGACGACCGGGCAAAACCAACTTGGCCCCATGGCCAATAGAAAAAAGTAGAATAAAACAACGATAAACCGGAAAGCTGGCTTTGATTACATTGCTCACTACAACTTTCTGATTTGCAGAGTATGATTCATCAATCTTAAGCTCGAATTTAAGCTCGAAATTTACATTTTCATTAAGTTTTTCATTTGTTACCATTTCCTTGAAGGCACTGATGAACAAAATAGTACTTTTCACTGAAGTACAATAAGAGGAATCATTTAACCAGATATTCTGCATATATGTTGTTGCAGTTTTCATCATTCCTATATGAAGAAATCCTATATCCATGTTTCATCCTTTATTGTGTGCAGAGTCAGAGCAAATCCAAGGTAAATATTCGGCCAGCACCTCATCTTCGCCTATTTTGGCCTGCTCACATAGCATTAGTATGCTACGCAGTCCCAAATAGACGAATATGAGGCACTCTCCAAACATTTACATTATAAGCCGAATATTTACAATCCAAGAACAATTATTTAAACAAAATCAGGTGCAATTACCATAAGCATACCATATCCGCCCTGGATATTTTTTGTATCAAAAATTCCGTTGTTGCGAAGTAATAGCTGTGCTTCATAGGAACGGGGGCCAGTGTCACACATCAGGCATAAGGGCTCATTGCGGGGGATTTCCTTTATTCTTGATCTTAACTGCGCCTGGGGAATATTGATCCATTGGTCACCGTATTTTTCAATAAAGGGTTTTGCCTCTTTGGGGCCCCTCACATCCAGGACCCTTGTTTTGCCCTGTTTGAATTCTTCTATAAAGTCAAGCACATCAATGGGATGATTCCTGTTTTCAAGGATGTTGTCAAGGGTATTGCCGGCATTGTTTATGATATCCATGGCTGAGGCAAAAGGCGGGGCATATCCCGTTTCAAGGACTGATATTTCATCCACATCAATATTGTCTTTTAACAGTGGAGCAACAGCGTCAACCCTTGCCTTGATTGCATCACCCTGAAGTCCCGCAGCTTCTATGCCAAGGATTTTTCTTGTTTTTCTGTCGGCTATCAGTTTAATATACATCAACTGTGAGGATGGATAAAAATGTGCCCTGTCATGCTGGGTTACTACGGAATGAACAGGATCATATCCGGTTGCTTTAGCCTGCTTTGACGTAAGTCCTGCCTTGGCAATCCCCAGGTCAAACACCTTTATGCAGAAAGTTCCCACAGTTCCTTTAAAATGGGCAGAGCCACCATTGATATTTGTTGCAATAATCCGTCCCTGACGGTTTGCAAGGGAGCCCAATGGCATTGTCATGTTTTCACCGCTTACAAGATTTCGAAGCTCAACACAGTCCCCTCCTGCATAGATATCGGGATCCGTTGTCCGCATCCTCCTGTCAACAAGGATTCCCCCTGACCGTCCTGTTGCAAGGCCGGAGTCTGCGGCAAATTTTGTGTTGGGTCTCACACCTGCTGACATGACAACAAGATCACAGGGAACAGTGCCGTGGGCAGTTTCAACGGATGTAACTCCGATTTTTTCATCACCGTTTATCTGTATAACTCTTTCCGACAGCATGAGATTCACGCCATTTTTTTTAAGGTGATTTTCAACTATTCTTGAAATATTTTTCCCAAGGGCCTGGGGCAGGATCTGATCTGCCATTTCTATGACCGTTGTTTCAACACCCCAGAGATCCGTCATGGCCTCGGCCATTTCTATTCCTATGGCTCCGGCTCCGATGACAACGGCTTTTTCCACCTGCCCCCCTGATATTCTGTCCTTGATAGCTTTTGCATGGTGCAGGTTGGATACAATGAAAACCCCGGGAAGATCAACTCCGGGGAAAGGGGGTTTTACAGGCGTTGCGCCCGTTGCAATGACAAGTTTATCATAGGCTAATTCATCCTCTTTTCCATTTTTAATATAGCGTATCTGAAGTTTTTTATCTTTTCTGTTGATACTCACAGCTTCAACGCCTGAGAGCACCTCTATGCCCTTGCAGTTTTTAAAAAAATCGATATCTCTGACTGCATGGGATGTGGTGGAATACAGTCCCTCGATATCTGCAATATCTCCTCCAACATAGTAAGGGATACCGCACCCCCCATAGGAGATCAAATCGTCCCTGTCTATTACTGTAATTTCTGCATCCGGATCAATACGTCTCAACCTGCACGCAACTTTTGGACCTAAGGCAACGGCCCCTATAATAATAACTCTTGCTGGCATTTTGTATAACCTTCCTTTTAACCTGTTTTTTTTATATGAAACAGATCGTAAATTACTAAACTTATTTCATTTTTTGTTGTGAGGCCGTTTGACAATCTCCAGATCGGCCTCATGGCCGTTATTTTTTAAAAAACTGACCGTATATAATACAATTATATTTAAATAAGGTAAACAAAATTGATTAAAATATAAAATTAACCATGCAGTTTTGATTTAAATTATGGATTTATTGATCTTTGCGCTGTATAAAATAAAGGAATAAAGGACGAAAGAGGCTTATTAATTGCCAGCTCTTTCATGTAGAACATGAATTTACAAAAATTGGAGGATAAAATGGAACTTACAATAGTCACCATTGAAAACCCGGATGAACTTAATTTTATTCT
>CAZLBE010000218.1:0-4723 GCA_964557635.1 uncultured Desulfobacterales bacterium | reverse complement strand
CTACATTTGCACTAACTGCTCTTATATCAATTTCTCTTCTATCAAGATGAATTGTATTATCTTTTGTTATTCCAATTAGAATAGTTGTATTGGCTTTTGTTACAGCCGTTGAAGCAACCGGCCGTGACACATCAACACCTGTTTCCTGTACAAAACTTGTGGTAACAAGGAAAAAAATCAACAGAATAAAAACCATATCTATTAACGGTGCCATATTTAATTCAAGATTTTGTTTCTTCCCCCGTCTTGCTGCTGTTATGTTGAGCATTAAGTATTTCTCCCTGATTTTTTGTCAGAATTTTTGATCCCTTTCAGAATCTTTGATCCTTTAAGGTTAATCCGGGTCAATTAAGGTTAATCCGGGTCAATCCGGGTCCAATCCGGTCCAATACGGGTCAATCAGATCCAATACGGGTCAATCCGGATCGGCCTCATGGCCGTTATAAAAATTGTTTAAGGTATATGCCTGTAGTTGCAATTCTGCTCTTAATATTTTGAGACCTGCGTTTAAGCCATCCGCTCATATAAAGCCCTGGAATTGACACCATCAATCCTGTCTGGGTGGTTATCAATGCCACGGAAATGCCTCCTGCCATTGCCCGGGCATTTCCTGTTCCATAAATGGTTATTACATCAAAGGTATCCATCATTCCTATAACCGTACCAAGCAGTCCTAATAAAGGCGCCACTGCCGAGAGCATGGCAATAACGGAAAGATATTTATCCATTGAACCTGTAAGCCTTAATACAGTTTCATCAAGTATATAATTATCAAGTTTTTTATCAAAACTTCGAAATTTTAAAAATTCCCTTAATAAAAGAGAGTTTGCCCCGGTGTATTTTTTATCAGGCATTTTATTCCGGCTTAACAATTGTCCGGCCTTTTTTCTGGATATATTTTTCCCATAAAGTCGCTGTACAAACATGATCCTGTTGAAAATCAATACCCACATGAAAAATGAAACCATGAGAATAGGTATCATTACAATGCCACCGGCGCGTATATAATTTGCCATATGATAGAAAAAATTAACCATATTTTTATTGATCCGCTTTTTTAGCTTTAAAGACCATATTAACAAATGCCACAGCTTTTTCTTCCATGGTTCCGATCTGGATCTCAACCCTGCGGCTTAAAAATGTATGAAATAGCATTATGGGTATGGCAACGCTCAATCCTAACATAGTTGTGACCAATGCCTCGGAAATACCCCCTGCCATCATTCTTGGATCTTTGGTACCATAATAAGTAATAACATGAAAGGTGTTGATCATGCCCGTTACAGTACCAAGAAGCCCGAGAAGAGGAGCAATGGCAGCAAGCATGCCTAAAGTTGATAAAAATCTCTCAATTTTCGGGATCTCCCCGAGAATTGCCTCCTGCAATGCATTTTCCATGTCCTGGCGGGTCTGATTCCTGAAGGGAAGTGCTGTAAGCAAAACCTTTGGGATAAGCCGTTTTTTATTTTTTAAAAGAAGATCTCTGCATTCTTTATACTTGTTTTCTTCTATAAGTCTTCTGATTTTTACCATTAAAGGTTCAACACGAATCTGTCGTGTGGCAAAAAACCAGATCCGTTCAAAAAGAATTAAAAATGCCAGAAATAAAATAAAAAGAATGGGCCATACAATTGGACCACCCTTGGGAATTTGATCCTTTAAACTCAGTTGATGTGTTAATTGGCGTAAAGCACCGCCTTTGGAAATATCTATTGGCACATCAGGCCGTTGTCCTTTAAAGTATTCAGCTATTTTAGCTTTCATACCGGAATCGGGAAGTTTTGACAGGGCAAAAAATCTCCGGGAATGGTCTGAATAAAGCAAAAAGCCAATCTCGCCTTTAAAATCCCCCCCCTTATCCATCTTATATATTGAAGTAAAATTGCCAAGGCTTAAAACCTTTGCTTTTTCCTGTTTTCCATGGCGGTCAATAATATCGGTTAATGTAATTTTCACCTCCCCGGAAGCTTTTATTTCATTAAAAACTGTATCTGTCATTTTTTTCACATCATCCATGGAAGGAAATTTTTCCTGATTAATCATAGGGAGTAAAAAAGTCTGTCTGTCCTTAACAATTGCACTCTGGGGGCTTTCAATAATCAAATTTTTAAGCTCTTTTGCATCAATTCTTATAAATCCTGATAATTCCTGTGTAACACCTCGGGTTTGGGCAAGATCATCTTGTAATTTAGTTCGGACAATTAATAATTTTTTAATATTCCGTTCAATTTCTTTATTTTTATTTTTTAAATTTTTATTTTTATTTTTTAGATCAGCAATTGCCCGCATTAATGCTTTTTTATCCTGTTTAATTTTAAGAATCTTTTCTTTTGCCTGATTTTCTGCCTGTAATAATTCATCAGCAGCTTTTTGTCCTAAAATTTTCAGCTGCCGGGCCCGGGACAGATGATCAAGCCTCATATCCTGTGCCTGGGCGATATAGGTGCCCATGAAAAAAACAATTGTTAATATTGTTATAATTATTTTCAAATCCAACTCCTTATTGTTTTTCAATTTTTCCAAGAGGCAAAGAGATCAATTCAACACTTCTTTGTTTTGATGCCATTTCAACCCCTGCTATAACTGCCGGAATATATTTTTCATCAAGGCTTGTCCATTTATTGTCCTGAACATTAAATACTGCAGCTTTACTCTTATCAAACATTAAAAAAAACATGGAAATTCTGCCAAGCCTGAAAACATTGCCTAACACCTGGTTTCCATCAAGGTTTATTTTTTCCTGATACACTTCAATTGTATTTCCGTATTCTGCTTCAATTAATAAAGCTTCCATAACCTTTCTGAATTTTTCAGCAATTGTGACATCAATTTCTCCCATAATTTTTTTTAATTTATTTAAACGATTTATGCGCTCTTTTTGTAAAAAAGGGATATCATTTTCAATGAGGTTTTGAAGACGTTCCACCACAGATGTGAGAAAGGGAAGCATCTCTTTTCCGATACGCAGATTTTCGTTTTTTTGTTCCCTGAGGGTGTTATTTAACTTAATATATTTTCGCTCTTCTTTATTAAGAATTTTATTGCTCTTATTAAGGGCTTCATTTTCATATCTGAGTTTATCATAACGTGCGATCAGACCGGATTTTAAATCCTGCCATTGTTCTGTCTGTTTCTGTGTTATCTGTCTTGTATCAATTGACTTTCCAACATCATGCTTGACTTTTTGTATAGTGCCCGCATAAACTTTAATACTTAAGCTTATAAAGTTTATCATTACCATTAATAAAAACAGCATCCATATTCCGTTTTTTTTAATACCCGGATTGCTTTTAATTGGTTTCATTCTGAAATTCCTTCTATTTCTCCTTCGATTTCAAGGTATTCTTCCTTTAATAAATCTTCTGTTTCCTTATCTGCCTTCCACATACCCCGGGAAATTGCTTCCAGTAATTTATCCAGGATATTCTGACGGGCATAGGGGTTAACCTTTCTCATCCATTCTTTCATTTTCTTATCCAGAACATAGGATTTGGCAATGCGTTCATACATCCAGTCTTCAACAACTTCGGCTGTGGCATCCCAGCCCAGAATAACATCCATCATATGGGAGATATCACCTGCTCCCTTATATCCGTGGCGCATCATACCATTGAGCCATTTAGGGTTTATAAGCCTTGACCGTAAAACATGTTTTGCCTCTTCACTTGTTGTGCGTATTTTTACCCTTTGAGGATCTGAGCTGTCACCCATAAAAGCAACAGGCAATTTTCCTGTAACGGTTTTGCCTGCAACAATAAGCCCTCCATAATAATTATAATAGTCTGTACAGGACATCATGTCATATTCTCTGGAATCCTCATTTTTAACAGTTACATCCATTCTTGATAAAAGTTTTTTAAATACAAAAGGTTTTTGATTACCATAACTTCCCTCGCCATAGGCATGGCTTGAATATCTGATGTAATTATTGCCAAGGTCTTCTCTGGTTTTCCAGTTTTTGGATTCCACAAGTTCGGACACTCCTGCTCCATAGGTTCCCGGAGGACAGCCAAACACTCTGAATGTGGCTTCCCTGAAAGCCTGATTTTGATCAAGCCCCTGATCCTTATAAATTTTTATATCATCTGTTACATGTCTTCGAATCATATTTGATTCCAAAGGCTCATCAAGGGCTGCAACCATTTTTACAGCATCATCAATTCTTTTTACCAATAGAGGAAAAGAATCCCGGAAAAATCCTGAAATACGCGGCATCACATCAATTCTTGGCCGCCCTAACTCTTTTAAGGGTATGATCTCAAGCCCCATAACCATATTATTGGTTTTATGCCATACAGGCTTTACACCGAGAAGATAAAAAATCTCGGCAACATCGTCACCTTTTGAACGCATGGTTGCAGTTCCGTAAACAACTATACCCACGGTTTTCGGATATTGATCAGTTTCCTGCAAAAACCTTTCAAGAAGAGCATCTCCTAATCGCTTCCCCACTTCCCAGGCTCCGGGGCTTGGAATTTTTTCCGGATCAACTGAATAGAAATTTCTTCCGGTTGGCAGAATATCTGCGTCTCCCCTGGTGGGTGCACCAGAAGGCCCCGGTAAAACAAATCCTCCGTTAAGGGCTGTTAAAATTGCACTGATCTCCCTAAAAGTAAGCTCAATATTGGGAATAAGAGTCCAGGCAATATAACAAAGAGCAGATTCAATCTCCTTTGTATTAATTTCAAAAAGTTGATAAATAATATTAAGAATATCTTTTCTT
>CAZLBE010000217.1:0-4741 GCA_964557635.1 uncultured Desulfobacterales bacterium | reverse complement strand
GTGATCATATAAATACCTGTTTAGTGCCTTATTTCTCAATTTCTGTAAAACGACCATGAGGCCGATCCGGATTGGCCAGATTTGCCTCACAACAAATATCAGTTTTCAGCATGCTGTCTGCTGAGCCGTTTTTTCCTTGACCATCTTTCAAAAAAACCTATCATGCCGGCTTTTTCGCCTCTTTCAATTATCTCCTCCTGCACATTCTTTCCGCCTTTTCCTGTCATTGCTTTTTTAAGGCAGGCAGTTTTATGATCACAGGAGAACATGCATTCATCCGGAGTCTGTCTCAAGCCGTTTTCTGTCATGGGAAACACCTTGTCAAGATCTCCGAAACATGCAGGCAGACCTGTTCCCGTCGTTGAGCAGTGTTTCTTTTTATCCTTGTGCATTTTCTTTCTCAAATTCTCTGTTAAACTTTTCAATAAGCCCGTTATCTGCAAAACTGTAAAAAGCATCTTCTCCTGTTATCACATGCTCATGAACCATAATACCAACATGGCGGCATGCAGAAACAAGCCTTTTTGTAATGGAAATATCTTCATGGGAAGGGGAAGAATCCCCTGATGGATGATTGTGAGCAAAAATCAGACCTGCCGCCCTGTTCTCTATTGCTTTTGCGATAACCTCCCTTGGATATACGGAACTTGAGGTAAGACTTCCCTTAAAAAGAATTTCCGAAGCGATAACCCTGTTTTTTGCATCAAGAAATATTACAATAAAGACTTCCCTGTTTCTGTGACTTATAAAATGAGTCAGATAATCCTTTAGATCGCTGGAATTTCTCACAAATTTTTTTGCCTTCAATTTATTCTCAAGATAGCGGTCAGCAACTTCCTTAATCAGTTTGATGCCAAAAATGTTAGCCGGCCCCACACCATTTACCCTTGCAAGCTCTGCAGAATCTGCTTCGCATACACCCGGCAGGCTTTTAAACCGCCGTAAAAGTTCCTTGGCACTTTGTTTGCAGTCCTTTCTCGGAGTGTTAAGGGTTAAAAGCAGTTCCACAACCTCATAATCTAAAAAGCCCGAAAGCCCTGATTCAAGGAACCTCTTTCTCAGCCTTTTTCTATGACCGGCACCTTTATGAACTTTCGTCTTCTCCTCTGTTTTATTCTGCACCATCTTCTTCCGGGATATCTTCTTCCGGGATATCTTCTTCGGGATTATTCTGTTCCGGATTATTCTCTTCGGGGCTATTCTCTTCCGGGTTATTTTCTTCGAAATTGTTCTCTTCTGTAGTATCCTCTTCCGGGTTATCGTTCTCAGGCAGTCTTGCAATGCCGATGAGTTTTTCCTCTTCTGCAAGAGTGATCAGTTTTACACCATGGGTATTTCTGCTGATCACTGAAATCCCCTTAACATTTGTTCTGATAAGCTTGCCTTTATCGGTTATAAGCATAAGTTCATCATTATCGCCCACAAAAAGAAGAGACACCATTTTACCGTTGCGCTTAGATGTTTTAATGGAAAATACACCCTTGCCTCCCCTTTTCTGACAATTGTATTCCTCAACAAGGCTGCGCTTTCCAAATCCGTTTTCAGTTACCGTTAAAAGTGTTGTTTCATCCCTTAAAGCTGTCATACCTACAACACACGAATCCTCGTCTATCCTCATGCCGGCAACCCCCATGGTTCCCCTGGCCGTTGCACGGATATCACTTTCATGGAATCGTATAACCTTTCCTTTGTCGGAACCAAGAAAAATATCCATATTACCATCGGTTATCCTTGCTGAAATCAATTCATCACCAGGGACAAGTTTTACACCTATTAGCCCCCCTGATCTTGATCTTGCGTATAACATGAGATCGGTTTTCTTGACCCTGCCCTTTTTTGTGGCCATTACCACATATTGATTTTCAGAAAATTCCGGTACAGTCAGGACAGTTGCAACTTTTTCTCCATCGTCAAGGTCAAGAAGATTCACAATGGCCTTGCCAAGACTTGACCTTCCCGTCATGGGAAGCTCGTACACCTTGGACTGATAAACCTTGCCCATGTTTGTTATAAAAAGAAAAGTATGATGGGTTGAAGCAACAAAGATATGCTCTAAAAAGTCATCTTTCTTGGTGCCCATGGCCTTTTTTCCCTTGCCACCCCTGTGCTGGTTGTCATAAAGGGTAACCGGATTACGTTTTATATAGCCGCTTCTTGTTATTGTAACGACCATATCTTCTTCTGTAATAAGATCTTCAATACATATTGCACCTGTATCCTCGACAATTACAGTACGCCTTTTATCCTGGAATTCTTCTTTAAGCTCGGCAATTTCATCCTTGATGATCCCTTTTACAACCTCATCACTTCCAAGAATTTTCTTAAACCATGCAATATCCTTTAAAAGAGTATCATATTCCTCATCAATTTTTTCCCGTTCAAGGCCTGTAAGTCTCTGCAGGCGCATCTCAAGTATTGCCTGTGCCTGGATCTGCGTAAGGGAAAA
This sequence comes from uncultured Desulfobacterales bacterium, assembly GCA_964557635.1. GTDB lineage: Bacteria > Desulfobacterota > Desulfobacteria > Desulfobacterales > Desulfobacteraceae > WGCX01. Next base: position 2,295 of record CAZLBE010000217.1, on the reverse strand, counting down.
AGTATTAACAAGCCCCTGCTTGGCCTCTTCAGGAGATTGGGAAGCACGGATCAACGCCACAACAGCATCAAGATTATCAAGGGCTGTTTTCAGTCCTTCAAGTATATGGGCCCTTGCTTCGGCTTTTTTAAGCTCAAATAAAGTACGCCTTACTATAACCACCCTTCTATGGCTGATAAAATGTTCAAGAATCTCTTTAATGGTTAAGAGCTCAGGTCTGTTGTTCACAACGGCAAGGAAAATAATTCCAAAACTTGTCTGCATGTTTGTATGCTTGTAAAGCTGATTAATCACCACTTCCGGGACCTGATCTCTTTTAAGACCAAGTGCTATTCTCATTCCGTGGCGGTCTGATTCATCCCTTACAAAAGAAACACCCACAATAATTTTTGCCTTAACAAGCTCATCTATTTTTGCAACAAGCTTTGCCTTGTTCACCTGATATGGAAGTTCCGAAACAATAATCGTATCCATTTTTGTTTTGGAATTTTCTTCGATTTCTGTTTTCGCCCTAAGGGTAATGATACCCCGGCCCGTGGTATAAGCATCATAAATACCTTTTCTACCGTGGATAATGCCATAGGTTGGAAAATCAGGACCGGGAATATAATCCATAAGTTCAGTAATATCCATATCAGGATTGTCAAGAAGGGCTGTGATCCCATCGGCTATTTCCCCGATATTATGGGGAGGAATATTTGTGGTCATTCCAACTGCAATACCCGAAGATCCGTTGACAAGAAGGGCAGGAAATTTTGTAGGCAGAACAGAAGGCTCTTCCAGGGTTTCATCGTAATTCGGAAGCCAGTCAATTGTTTCCTTTTCAAGATCGGCAAGCATGAGATGGGCAAGCTTTTTCATCCTGATCTCAGTGTACCTCATTGCTGCCGGAGAATCGCCGTCAACGGAGCCAAAATTGCCCTGGCCGTCAATAAGAGGATAACGAAGGGAAAAATCCTGGGCCATACGTACAATGGTATCATAAACAGCAGTATCACCATGGGGATGGTATTTACCTATCACATCACCCACCACCCTTGCCGATTTCTTGTATGGTTTGTTCCAGTCGTTCCTCAACTGACTCATGGCGTATAGTACCCGCCGGTGAACAGGTTTAAGTCCGTCCCTTACATCGGGAAGAGCCCTTCCTATAATTACGCTCATTGCATATTCGAGATAGGATTTTTTCATCTCCTTCTCAATGCTGGTCACAATATCGCTGGTCACATTATTCTCTGTATTTATCATCTACTATCCTTACAATTTGGGGACTTACTATTCCCTTATCCTCTAAATTTATCCGGTTCTATTAAAATCTGAAAATTTGCAAAATAAATATCAGCAAGCGTTAAAAAAAGTGTTGCAATGAGAGGTCCATAGATAATCCCAAGAATCCCATAAATTTTCAAACCACCTAAAACTGCAAAAAAAATAACAAGCGGGTGTATTTCAACCCTGTCTCCAACAATTTTCGGCTTAAATATATACTCAATACCAAGTGACAGCACACCATAGAAAACCAGCATGAAAATTCCCGCACCGATCCTGTGTTTCAATATAAGAATCATGGATGTTGGAATAAGAACCGCCCCAATACCGACAACGGGCAGAAATGCAAGAAATCCCATTATAATACCCCATAAAAACGGAGCATCCAAACCAAACATAAAAAAAACAGCACCACCTAAAACACCCTGTATCATGCCACCAAGTCCATTTCCAACAAGTATTGCGCCTGCCATATCACTAAATTTTTTAAAAAGTATTTCATTGTCATGGCGTGGTAACGGAGAAAGTTTATAAATATACTCAATAAGGCTGTTACCATCAATCAAAAGATAAAATACAACAATAAGCATAAGACAAAAATAAAAAACAACCTGAAAAACATTGGACGCCATAAATCTTGCCTGCTGAAATAAATAAAGGCCAACAACCCTGCCGAATTCTGAAACAGGCTTCATCAAAGCATCCCATGAAAGGGAAGTGTTAAATCCCATGGTGGCTAATATGCTGTTAACTCTTTCTAAAATATGTGTGTTTTTAAGCACCTGCATCAACTGATTGCTTAAGACAGCATCTTTCCCCATAAGATAAAGATCATAGGCTTCCTTTGAAATCACACCCACAAAAAAAAGAGCAGGAACGAAAACAACAATAAAAAGGATTACACACGTTACTCCCGATGCAAATGAAGGCTTAAACTTTCTTAAAAAAATACTGTAAAGGGGAATTGAAATCCCTGTAAAAACAACGCCAAGAACAATTGTGCCAAGAAAAGGAATAATCAGTCTG
>CAZLBE010000216.1:0-4812 GCA_964557635.1 uncultured Desulfobacterales bacterium | reverse complement strand
GGGACAAATGGTTCGCACCAGTCGCTGGGCGATCACACCAATTAAAGAGGACTGTACCAACAAAGGCGGCACCCCGAGATCAAGCAGTCTTGTAACGGAAGATACAGCATCATTTGTATGCAGAGTGGAAAACACAAGATGGCCCGTAAGCGCAGCCTGAACTGCACTGTGAGCGGTTTCAATATCTCTTATCTCTCCAACCATTATTATATCAGGATCCTGACGAAGTATGTTCCTTAAAATTGTAGCAAATGTAATATCAATAGCCGGTTGCACAGCTATCTGATTAAACTCCTCGTTAATCATTTCAATGGGCTCTTCAATTGTGGTGATATTAACTTCAGGTGTTGAAAGCATTCTCAATGTCGAATAAAGCGTAGTTGTTTTTCCGCTTCCGGTAGGACCTGTAACAAGAACAATCCCATGGGGCATATTTATAATTTTTTTATATTTTTCAAAATCCGGTTCTGTAAATCCAAGTGCGCCAAGGTCCTGAAACAGAATATCGGGATTCATAATCCTCATCACTGTTTTTTCACCGAATGCCACAGGTATTGTGGAAACTCTTATCTCCACCTCAACACCTTGTTTTTCAATTTTTATACGCCCGTCCTGGGGCCGCCTTTTCTCAGCCATATCAAGCCTTGACAAACTCTTGATCCTGCTGATAATAGCATTATGCACTTTACGAGGCAATTTATAAACAGTATGCAGCACGCCATCTATCCTCATCCTGACAAGGCTTGTATTCCTTTTCGGTTCAATATGGATATCACTTGCCCTTTGTTCAAATGCGTAGGAGAACAGATGATTAACAGCATTTATTATATGATGATCCGTTGAGGGAAGTTCATCAATGGTTTTCAGTTTCACATATTGTTCCAGGTTTCCAATATCAACATTCATTGAGGAAAACTGATCTTCTGCCGCATTAATGGAATACCGGAATCCAAAAAATTCATCTATGAGTTTGATAATATCCGATTTTGAACTTATAACAGGAATTACCTTAAAATTTGATACTCTTTCAACATCGCTGATTGCGTCCTGATTAAATGGATTGGGAGTTGCCACAACAAGCTTGCCCTCACTGACTTCCAGGGGAAGAAGCAGATGTTTTCGCGCAAAAGTCCTTGGAATAACTTTTGTTACAAGATTAAGTTCAAGTTCAAGCGGATCAATTTTTCTATAATCAAAACCCCATGCTCCGGCAAGAGCCTGATAAATAGAATCTTCATCAATTATTCTGTCAGGATCATCACATCTTTTCATTTTCAGAGCAATAATTACGTCCACAAAATCCACATTAGGAAGCATTTTTACCGAATCCCTCCCCTTTTGCAGATTGTCTGTTTTTTTAAGTTCAATGGACTTTTTTACGCTCTTTTCATTTTCCAGAGCATATTTTGCCTGTTGTCCGGAAATAAGACCTGCATTAATAAGATTTGCACAGATCTGTTCCGATGATAGTTTATTGGCTTTCTGATCAAGCATAGTATATATAAATCACTCCTTTGGTAGTTGTCAGTTATCAGTTGCCAGTTGTCAGTAAGAGCATATCAATACTAATTTATTTTCCTACGAGAAGGAGCCCCAAAATTTTAAATTAACCAACAGTGCTGGCAACAGACAACTGGCAACTGATACAAAATCACAACTTTCTTGTTTTTTTTGACAGAAACTGAGAAATATGGCACTAAAAATATAACTTATTAGGATCTTTTCAATAATTACCAGATTGTAAAATTTGGCACAAGGACATAAGAAGGAATCAGGATCAGACATACTTCAACGACTGATAACGAAAGTGAAATTATTTTTATGAAAGTCTATATATGATACTTAATGATCAAATTTTACAATCTATCAATATTACATATTACAGTATTGGACAAAATAGTTTTGCATGCCCGGACAAAATATGAAAACTAATATTCTTATAATTTCTCCAACAAAAATGGAAATAGCACCTCTTCTCAAGCTTGCTGAAAGCCGGTCTGAAAGCCTATATGAATCTGGTCGTACCATAATTGATGCAGAATATATGCAAAAAAAATTTAAAATTCTAATAACGGAACCAGGCATTGTAAACACAGCCCAGGCATTGACAGAAGAAATAATACGAAACCGGCCTGCCATTGTGATACAAACGGGTATTGCAGGTATTTTCAAGGAAACAGGACTTAAAATAGGTGATATTGCCATTGCGGACTCTGAACAATACATTCATGCAGGTATTGAAGCAGGAGGGTCGTACAGAAATCTTAACCTTGATCCTCTCCCATTTGACCTGATTTCAGGCAGCAGTCCAACAAGAAAAGGTATTTTCCCTGTAGATTCAAGACGTTCACAGATCTGTTTTAAAATTCTGCAGAATTATTTTTCAATGAAAAAAATTCAGGTGGACAGGGGATTGTTCATTACAGTATCAACAATAACCGGCTCCAAAAGCACTGCTGAAGCACTGTTTTCAATTTTTTCCCCATGCATGGAATCGATGGAAGGGGCAGCTTCCGCCCATGTGGCAGCACTTTACAAAATACCGTTTATCGAAATAAGAGCGGCATCAAATTATGTTGGACAAAGGAACAAATCCAAATGGGATATTCCCCTTGCAGCAGAAAGAGCTTCACTTGCCGTTGCACTACTTATTGAAAAGGCACCTGAAATTGTATCTGAATCTAAGAAAAAAATTCACTGACTGATTTCTGATTTCTGACTTCCTACAACTGATAACTGATAACTGATAACTGACAACTGATAACTGAATTAACCATGTCAAAAAGGTTTTTCATTAAAATACTGAACATGATAAATTCTTACATCAAGATCACCTTTTTCCCATTCATCTGCAGAAAGTCCCGCTTTTCTGCAAAGTTGAGAGAGAAAACTTTTCGCATCGGGAAGCTGATCCCAGACCTGAGGCAAGAATGTGGCACCTACCCTGCCTTCACTGATGATAACACCGTCAACTTTTGGTTCAAGTTTTGATACAAGGTCTTTTCCATCTGAATAGTCAAGCTTTTCAGGTCGTGAAAGAATACTTACTTCAATATCAATTCTATTAAATTCATCCATTGACAGAGGAGAAAATCTCGGATCATAAAATGCTGCATTAATGGCATTATTAATAACCCCCTGTGCTATTGTTTCATGCGGCTCAAGACTTCCTATGCATCCCCTGAGACTGCCATTTAAATGCAAAGTTACAAAAACACCTTTTCTTTCTTTAAAAAACTTATCGTAAAAAGATTCCTCTGCAGAACTTGTTTCTCCATTTTCTTGATCAATTTTAATTCCAAGTCTTTCCGCTATGGTGTTCCTTGCAAGTTTTAGAAGGAATTTCCCTTGATCAGGTGAATAATATTCCCGTACTTCATTTTTTTTTCTCTTTTCCATATACACCGCCATGAGGCGTATCCGGACTTGCCAGCCGCCTCTCAACAAATGATTAAATACAATACTGTCAATTTATATTCTATTTCCTATACAAAAACACCCGCACAATATGTACATTACCACATGTTAACCACACAAAGCCGATAAACACAATAAGTACATGCTGCTTTTCATAAAACCATAAAAAAGCAATTAATGCAACCTGCTTGACACTTCATAATTCAAAATGTAATATTACAATAAATATCTCAAAATACAATTCGTACTTTTACTTTTTCAATGGAGGAATCATGATTAACGAGATTCATACAGATAACACAGAAATAAAATCTACAAAAGAAATTCTTTTAATCCTGTGCAAATCCATAAAAAACGTTCTAAAAACAGCTTCAAACCGCGAAATCACATTTTCACCCCTTATTCAAAAAATCAAAAGAACCTGCCTTAAACCGGATATCGGATGCTTTACTATTTTTGAAGGTGGGATTTCAGGTCTTCTTATCATGAATTTTTCTGCTGAAGCTTCTCTTGAAATATACCGCAGTTATATGCTTAATATGGGAATGCCGGAAAATGAACTTTCCATACTGCACACTTCAGATGATGTTGCAAATTCCCTTGGCGAATTGATGAATCAGGCAACTGGAAGATTTAAAACAGATCTGAAAAACGAACTTTCCGTTTCCATTAAATTAAGCCAGCCAAAGATGCTCACAATGAACAAAGATATAATAATATCAATCGACACCAAAATTGAGGATCCTGAATGCAGAAGGGTTTCCTTTGAAACGCAGGATCATCATCCCTTTTATATCGAACTTGGAATAGAAAAGACTGAATTTGAGGAACTTTTTCCATTTAAAAAACAGAAACAGGAAAATATTGAAGACATCATACTGCATGCCAGAGGAAAACAGGATGAAAGTGGTGCCGAAACTAATGTATGCCAATGTAAAGCAGACGATTCCAATGAAACTGACAGTGGAAAAGCAGATGATGAATTCATGAAAAAAATGGGATTGTGAGTTTCTCTCAGTTTTTTCCATAAAATAAAACTTGACACAAATTTTATTTTTTTATATTTGTGTCCCACAATTTTTGTGGTTGCCATGGCAAACGGAACACGGTGCAAATCCGTGACGGTCCCGCCGCTGTAACCGGAAACATCTGTTTTTTTGAAATTGTCACTGTTAAAGTGTTGTAAAAACCTTAAAACGGGAAGACTGAAAAAAACAGGTTTAATGCCGGAAGTCAGAAGACGAGCCAGGCAGTAATCATTGAAGTCGAACCTGATGGTAAAGGGTTTTGTAAGATTTATTTCTTGCAAAACCCTTTTTTTATTGGGTTTTGCAAAAAAGATTAGTAAATATTCGATCTTATAACGTAAATTTTGGACAGTGCTTCATATTCGTC
>CAZLBE010000215.1:0-4824 GCA_964557635.1 uncultured Desulfobacterales bacterium | reverse complement strand
TTTTTTTGAGGATTGAACAATGAAATTTGATCCATCCATAATATTTTTTCTTATTATTGTTTTTTTTGTTTTACGTTCGGTTTTTAAAAAAAAATTAGCTAAAAAGAGAATAAAAAAGATGTCTGATGCATCTGTTTTGCTTGAAAGCTCTTCTGCTTCAGGGATGAAAACCGAAGCAAAAACAAGGGATGTCTTTGAAACGACGGGGAGTGAAAATTCATCTATTCTGTGGAAAATAATACTGCAGGCCCGTCAATTTATACGGGAAGCTCAAAGGCGTGCAGAAGAGCAGAAACAATTGCAGCAGCAGAACCATGTGAATTTTAAAAACAGACATGGACAAAATCAGACAGGCAACCTGAAACAGGCTGAAAAATCGCAACAGCCAGATGCAAGACATTCAGCAGATGCAAGACATTTACGAGATGATATCCATTCCATTCAATCAAATCATTCTGCAAACGGAATTGTCGAACCAGGTGTACTTAACTCTGAAAAAGCAGAATACATTTCAGAGGGGATGTCTTTTATTAAGGACAAGAGTTCTATTGCAGGGCAGAAGGGCAGGGGGACTGTACCCGATAAGAAATATTACTTTAAAACAGATCCTTTGCAGAATGCAGTTATCTGGTCTGAAATTCTGTCTAAACCTCTGGCCCTGAAGGATAACAGTTAAAAATGATGAAATTTTCCAATGCCATGGAAGTGTTTAAACTACTCAATAAGTCAAATTGCAGAAAGTGCAATGAAAAGACATGCCTTGCATTTGCATCAAAAGTTTATCTTGGGCAGAAACCCCTTGATCAATGTCCTGATCTTCCTTTTGACGTGCTTGAAAAATACAGAAAAAAGCAAGGTGAAAAATCCTTTAAAAAGACTGCAGACCGATACTCCGGTCTTTTTGAAGATCTTATTGATATTTTTAACGGGGAAAAAACAGAAAATTATTATCAATCCGATATATCAATGGTCCTTCATGGCGTTTAAATCATGGCAGTTATTTTGCGTTCAGCAACGGATTTATTGTTTTTTAAATGGATGAACTTTCCAGCAGTACATAAGGGAACTTCCTAAAAATTAACGAGGAGTAACATTAATGTTTTTTGTCGATAAACCCTATGTTTCAGATTTTTTCAAAAAAACTATAAAAGATAATGCCATCCCGGTGGTTGGAACAGATGCGGCTAAAGAATCAGGTCTCTACAGCGGAACAAAAATCATCAGTGAGAACCGGGCCATTGAAATGATGAAAAATCAGGATGCGCCTGTTATTTATACAACATCGGAAAATTCAATAGCATGGATAGCAGAACATCTGTCTTTCAGTGATCTTCCCGGGAAAATTGACCTTTTTAAAAATAAATTGAAATTTAGAAAAATGATACAACCGCTGTTTCCTGATTTTTATTTTAAGGGGGTTCTTTTTAAAGATCTAAAAAAAATTCAGTTTGACGAGTTGCAGTTACCGTTTATCATCAAACCGGCCATAGGTTTCATGAGCATGGGAGTATATAAGGTCTCAGATTCTGCAGACTGGATAAAAACCCTTGATGCCATCACTGCAGAAATTGAACAGATAAAGGGTTTGTACCCTGAAACTGTCATGGATGCCGGCACATTTATTATTGAGCAATGCATTAATGGTGAGGAGTTTGCCGTTGATGTTTATTTTAATTCAGATGGTGAACCGGTAATTTTAAACATTCTAAAGCATGTTTTTTCTTCAGATAAAGATGTAAGTGACAGAGTATATGTTTCATCAAAGAAAATTATTGAAGAAAATCTTATGGAATTTGAAAGTTTTATGGGGAAAATCGGCAGACTTTCAGGGTTAAAGAACTTTCCCATGCATATTGAACTCAGACGGGACAAAGATGCAGGTTTATTGCCCATAGAGGTTAATCCCATGCGGTTTGGCGGCTGGTGCACAACCCCTGACCTGTCATTCATGGCCTATGGATTTAATCCTTATTTGTATTATTTTTCACAGAAAAAACCTCACTGGCAAAAAATTCTCAAAGGAAAGCAGGGAAAACTGTTCAGTGTCATTGTATTAGATAATTCCACGGGAATTAAAGCAGCTGATATTGCATCATTTAATTATGAAAAACTGGTTTCAGGTTTTGAAAAACCCCTGGAGCTGAGGAAAATTGATTACACAAAGTATCCTGTTTTCGGTTTTCTCTTCACGGAAACAGGGGAGGATAATTTTTCTGAGCTTAAAAATATTTTAGATTCTGACCTTCATGAATTTGTATCGGTTAGAACACCAGTGACATGATTTTTTGTAAGTTCTCTTAGCAGATGCCAGTAAAGAAAATCAAATTCTTGATACATTGAATTTATAGGTGTACATGTTTATGATCATAACAAAATGGAGGTCTTTATGAAAAAACCATTGTTGCAGGCAATGGCAGCAATTGCAGTGATCATCTTCTTTTTTTCAACTGCTCATGCCAGAATTGAGTGGGATGTTTTAAACAGTATTAACCTTGATGAAAAACCTATAAGCGTAGCAATATCCAAAGATGGGCTGAAAACTTATATACTTTGTAAAAAAAGTATAAAAATTTATTCAAAATTGGAAAAGAAAATTACTGATATCATACCCCTGACCGGCAGTTTTTCTCAGATTATTATTTCACCCGATGGAGAAAAACTATTGCTGACAGATCCAGAAAAGAACAGGATATCAATCATCCGGGTAATGCCCATTTATGATATTAAGACAGGCCAGTCACCTGTAATCGGTAAAATTGGTACGCCTGTACATATTATTGCCTTTTCTGACTACCAATGACCTTATTGTGCCAGGGAATTCCCTGTATTTGAGCAGTTGCTTGAAATATATCCAAATGAAGTAAACCTCGTAATCAAGCACTACCCTCTTAGAATGCACAAAATGGCAAGAAAAGCTGCTATTGCTGCACTTGCAGCAGCGAGGCAGGGAAAATATAGAGAGATATCTAAACTTTTCTTTAAAAATTTTAATCAGTTGAATGATGAAAAAATAAAATCTCTTGCCATGAAAATCGGTCTTGATATGCGTAAATTCGAAAAAGATATAAAAGATCCTGCTATCAATAACAACATCAATTTCGATATTCTGCTATCCCACAAAGTTAAGGTTCGAGGGGTTCCGACAATTTTTATAAATGGAAAACGTGTTAAAAACCGATCAATTGCTGCCATGTCCCGAATGATAGACAGGGCATTGGAGAAAAAATAGCCAGCCGCCTTCAGAAGCAAAAGAGGCCGTTGAATATTTTATTGAAATTATGAAAATTCTTCTTACAAACGATGATGGATACAATGCTCCGGGAATTCTTACACTCTACGAAACGCTTAAGCCTCATCACGACGTTATTCTAATTGCGCCTGACAGGGAGAAGAGCGCTGTTGGTCATGGCATTACCCTCCATGACCCTATCCGAATTGATAAAATAAACTTAAACGCTGGAGACAGGGTATATGCTATTTCTGGGACACCAGCAGACTGCATCAAGCTGGGTCTATTTGAGCTTTGTACCACTCCTCCTGATCTGGTGATTTCCGGAATTAATCCAGGTAGCAATACAGGGGTCAATATCAACTATTCGGGTACAGTAGCAGCCGCCAGGGAAGCTGCATTTAATGGTATTTTAAGTATGGCTGTCTCAATATTTAAAACGGAAAACACTATTGATTTTCAGGGTATGTCCAAATTTGTTGTCAAATTAATAAACCATATTCATGATTACAGACTGCCTTCTGGGACATTCTTAAATATAAATGCTCCCAGCATTCCAATTGATAAAGTCAAGGGTATCAAAATAACACGGCAAGCTTCAAATAACATATCAAAGCATTTTGATAAGAGAATTGACCCTAAGAACAGGTCTTATTACTGGTATAGCAAAATAGATAGAGTCAATGGTGAAGCGGATACAGATGTGAAGGCCTTATCACAAAATTATATTTCCATAACTCCGGTTCAATGTGATATTACCGACTACAAAGCAAAAGCTGCCTTAGAAGCCGGGCGTTTCTTCCCCCTTATATCCTGAATAACCGCCATGAGGCGGATCTGGATTCAAGTCCAGACCCGTCTCAAAGAATCAAAGATTCTGACAAAGTATGGGCCGAAGGCGCGGAGCCAATAGGCGTAAAGATTTACATTCTATTTCATATAAACATTTGTCTTCGATTTTTCAACGGCTCACATTTTTTTATTTTTCTAAAATTATTCTAAATAATTTTTTTTATAATCCCAAATCTTCATTTATTAATACAATTTTAGTTCTTTTTTCAGGGAAAGATTTTTGCGTGATTGTCCAGGTATTACAGATCCTGGCGCTGCTTTTACATTCAGAACAGACTCCGGTTTTAATGCATGGCGTTTTCATATCAAGACGTATGGCATTAGCAGGGGCAACATAATCTTTAATTCGATCCATAGCAGTTTCTATATCAAGAACAATTTTATTCCTTCCAGTAAGAACGAGGACATTTTTTGGACCGAATGTAAGGGCACCAACCCTGTTACCAATCATATCGAGATTAACCAGACATCCATCTTCAGTGACAGCATTGGTGCCAGTAATGAAAAGGTCTGTTAAGAGAGCTTCGCGTCTCAATTGTGTTTTCTCATCATTGGAGAGAGATTTGTTATATGTATCAAGAACCTCGAAGTCTTTTCGATTCTTAAGGGTATCATAAAGACCAGTTCCCACAAAAGTCATGGAACCGCCCCATGATATGGTATTAATGTCTATTGCCGGTATAATATTTTCTAAAACTATTTTTGAAGCTTCCAATGAATTCTCAGCAATAAATACTTCAAAA
>CAZLBE010000214.1:0-4848 GCA_964557635.1 uncultured Desulfobacterales bacterium | reverse complement strand
GATCAAAGGAAAAAGAAAGAGGAATTGAAAAATTTTATTCTCCTCCGGAAATTGACATGGACAGGGGGAAATGTCCCTTCTGTTCTGAAAATATCGAAAAAACAACTCCCGTGCTTTCGGAAAAATTAAATTTACCGGATCGCCTTGTTTATAAAAATTCTGTTCTATTCCCAAATCTTTTTCCCTATACGGAATGGTCAGGAGTATCAATTTTCGATGACATCCATTATGTTGAAATGGGGACAGCGTCAGTTGAATCCTACAGAGACTGTTTAATAAATTGTTCACATTATCTTTCACAGGTAAAAAAGACAGATTCTCAATCTGTTTTCATGGCCATAACCCAGAATTATCTTCCAGCTGCAGGAGGATCTCTTATTCATCCCCATCTTCAGGTTCATGCCACAAAAATAATTTCAGAAAATCACAGGATAATTAAAAGAAGAGCTGAAATCCATCAAAATAAATTCGGGTCAGATCTGTTTTTAGATTATTTAAAAAGTGAAAAGAAAAACAGGGTAAGATATATAGGAAGTACCGGTTTGTGGGAATGGATGGCGGCCTTTGCGCCAAGGGGATTTTATGAAATATGGGGAATATGCCCCGGCAAAGATTCCCTTGTGGAATTTAAAAACAATAAATTATGGGAGGATCTTGCAAAAGGAATTTTAAACGTACAGAAATTTTATAAAAGCATGAACAGAAACAGCTGTAATTTTACTATTATTTCCATTGAAGATGATAAAGGAATGCCGGAGCTTCAAATATCAATCATAGCAAGATCAGGCTATGCTCCATGGGTTCGCAGCGATATAACAGGTTTTGAATTTGCATTTAACGAAATGGCAACTTTTACCTCACCTGAGAATACAGCTGAAAATGCAAGATTATTTTTTTAGTCTGAATCGGGAAAAATCTTCGTCTGCTTTAAAGTCGTTTTTAACTTCGGCAAGTATTTACTTATATAATCAGATGTTGTATTATAATATGTTTTTTTATATATGTCGGCTTTAAATACAGTCAGACACTGTTCAGGATTGAAATTAACAATTAGTTTTGTATCGGTTGTTAAGGATTAGATCCTTATCGGCCCATGGCCGTTTTATAAAAATTAATAATTTACAATGAGGTGTTTCATGACAAAGAGAATTCAGACCATAGACGGTAATACTGCAGCAACCCATGTTGCCTATGCAATGAGTGAAGTTGCTGCTATTTACCCTATCACTCCTTCAAGCCCCCTTGGAGAAATAGCTGATTCATGGGTGGCAAAGGGAAGAAAAAATATTTTCGGGCAATTGCTTAATATAAAGGAAATGCAGTCTGAAGCAGGTGCTGCAGGCGCTGTACACGGATCTCTTTCAGCAGGAGCCGTTACAACGACATTTACAGCCTCTCAGGGTCTTCTCCTCATGATTCCCAATATGTATAAAATTGCAGGTGAGCTTCTACCCTGTGTATTTCATGTTACAGCACGTTCCCTTGCAGGCCATGCCCTGTCGATTTTCGGAGATCATGCCGATGTTATGGCAACAAGAAACACCGGTTTTGCAATGCTTGCATCAAGTTCTGTTCAGGAAGCAATGGATCTTGCCCTTGTTGCCCATCTTTCAACCATTGAGGCCAGTGTGCCTTTTATGCATTTTTACGATGGTTTCAGAACCTCCCATGAAATTCAGAAAATAGAAGTGATTGATTACGATGATATGGCTTCACTTTTAAACTGGGATGCATATAAAAAATTCAAATCAAGGGCAATGAACCCTGAAAATCCGAGTATCAAAGGAACTGCTCAGAATCCTGACATCTATTTTCAGGCAAGGGAAGCCTGTAATCCATTTTATAACAAAATTCCTGCAATAGTAAAAGAGTACATGGAAAAGGTTGGCAAACTTACCGGAAGACCCTATAAACTTTTTGATTATACAGGAGATCCTGAAGCTGACAGAGTAATTGTTTCAATGGGATCATCATGTGAAGCAATTGAAGAATCCATTAATGAATTAAATAAAGACGGTGAAAGAGTCGGTCTTGTCAAGGTTCGCCTTTACAGACCATTTGATTCAAAAAGTTTATTTGAGGCTATTCCTGCAACTGCGGAAACGATTACGGTTCTTGACAGAACAAAAGAATCCGGCGCCCTTGGAGATCCCCTTTACACGGATGTATGTACAGCGTTCATGGAAAATGGTGAAGGACCAAAAATAATAGGTGGAAGATATGGTTTAAGTTCAAAGGAATTTAATCCGCCGATGATAAAAGCTGTTTTTGATAATATGAAATCAATCGGTCCTAAAAATCATTTTACCATTGGAATAAAAGATGATGTTACCAATTCTTCCCTTGATGTAACACCTGGATTTGATCCGGCTCCCAAGGGAACGATAAGCGCAAAATTCTGGGGCCTTGGCGCAGATGGAACAGTTGGTGCAAACCAGAGTGCAATTAAAATAATCGGTGATAATACAGATAAATATGCCCAGGGTTATTTTGCCTATGATTCAAAAAAATCCGGTGGCTTAACGGTTTCCCATTTAAGATTCGGTGATGTTCCCATTCAGTCAACCTATCTTATCAATACTGCAGATTTTGTCGCCTGTCATAAATCCAATTATGTTGAGATATACGATGTTCTTGACGGTATTAAAGACGGAGGAACTTTTCTTTTAAATTCTCCGTGGTCCGTTGAAGAAATGGAGAAAAATATTCCTGCAAAGGTAAGAAAAACGATTTATGACAAAAAAATAAAGTTTTACAATATTGATGCGGTTTCCATTGCAGAAGAAGTAGGCCTTGGCGGCAGAATCAATATGATAATGCAGACCTGCTTTTTCAGCCTTGCCAATGTTCTTGATATTGATAAGGCCATTGAGCTTTTAAAACAGGATATCAAAACTAAATTTATGAAAAAGGGTGATAAAGTCATTAATATGAATATTGATGCAGTTGACAAAACCCTTGATAAACTTGTTGAGATTAATGTTCCCGAATCGTGGAAAAATGCGGAAGATCAACCAAAATCAGATGAAAAAGTAAATGATTTTGTGGATAATGTGATGAATAAAATAATTCATCAGAAGGGTGATGAACTTCCTGTAAGTGCCTTTGAACCCGATGGCGTTTTTCCAAGTGCAACAAGCCAGTATGAGAAACGCGGTGTTGCCATTAATGTTCCGGAGTGGATAGGTGATAATTGCATCCAGTGCTGCCAGTGTTCCTTTGTATGTCCCCATGCTGCAATAATAACCGTCCTTGCAAAAGACGAAGAACTTGAAAATGCACCGGCATCATTTAAAACAATGCCTGCAAAGGGTAAAAATCTAAAGGATTATAAATTCAGAATTCAGGTTAATACTTTAGATTGTCTTGGATGCGGGAACTGTGCCGACATATGTCCTGCAAAGGATAAAGCCCTTGTCATGAAACCCATTGCAACCCAGACGGAAACTCAGGTTGAAAATCATAAATTTTCTTTAACTGTTCCATTTAAAAATGATCTATTACCAAGGGAGTCTGTTAAAGGCAGTCAGTTGTACAAACCTCTCCTTGAGTTCTCAGGCGCATGTGCAGGCTGCGGCGAAACACCATATGTAAAGGTTTTAACCCAGCTTTTTGGTGAAAGAATGGTAATTGCAAATGCAACAGGCTGCAGTTCAATCTGGGGTGCTTCAGCACCTGCAATGCCGTATTGTAAAAATGCTGACGGCCAGGGACCTGCCTGGGCAAATTCACTTTTTGAAGATGCTGCAGAGTATGGATACGGTATGATGATGGCTTTTAAAACAAGAAGAAACGCCCTTGTAGATAAAATGCAAAAAGCCCTTGAAACCGATATTCCCGAAAATATTAAACAAGCCTTAAATGGGTGGATTGCAGGAATGGATAATGCCTCAGAATCAAAAAAATATGGCGATGAGCTTAAACTTTTATTGAAAGAACATTTAAGTATTAAATTGATAGAAAAATCTAAGGAAACTAATATTGCCGGAGATATTAGAAATGCTATTACTAAATGTCATTCAGAAACAGATAATACCATACACCCAAATGAGTTTGGTGATGAACTTAAGGCATTGTTAAAGGAAAGCACTGGCAATGAGCTTCTTGATGAAATATATCAGGGCAAAGATCTTTTTGTAAAGAAATCCCAGTGGGTAATAGGTGGTGACGGATGGGCCTATGATATCGGATACGGAGGCATTGATCATGTTATTGCATCCGGTGATGATATTAATATACTTGTTCTTGACACTGAAGTTTATTCCAATACAGGGGGCCAGTCGTCAAAGGCAACTCCAACCGGAGCCATTGCAAAATATGCTGCTTCCGGAAAGAAAATACGTAAAAAAGATCTTGGAGCCATGGCCATGGTATACGGTTATGTCTATGTTGCATCGGTCTCAATGGGAGCCAATAAACAACAGCTTATTAAAGCTTTTACCGAGGCTGAATCCTATCCCGGACCCTCCATTGTTATCTGTTATGCACCTTGTATTAATCAGGGAATAAAAAAAGGTATGGGTAAAAGCCAGCTTGAGGCTAAACTTGCCGTTGAATCAGGTTTCTGGCCTTTATACAGGTTTAATCCACAATTAGCTGGCCAGGGAAAAAATCCTTTCAGTCTGGATTCTAAAAAACCCGATGGAACTCTTCAGGATTTTCTTGCAGGAGAAAACAGGTTTGCCGCCCTTGAAAAAAGTTTTCCGGATGAATCAAAACGCTTAAGAGCAAAAATTGAGCATGAAGTTAATGAAAAGTTTAAAAAGCTTAAAAAATTAGCTGAAGCAGAGTAACTAAAGCGAGCTATGCCCGCAACCCATGTGCCTGACTCAATTTTTTGTTTTTTAT
>CAZLBE010000213.1:0-4852 GCA_964557635.1 uncultured Desulfobacterales bacterium | reverse complement strand
TATATCAAAGACCTTTTTAAAGTTGATTACAGCAACGAGGCAGTAAGAAAACTGCATCGAGGAACATACCAATGAGTTGCAGACCTTAATGGTGGAAAAATTTGAAATTGTAAAAACAAAAGCATAAACCATGTCAAACAAAACCTAAGTTGGAGAACTATAAACAAAAAAATGTTATTTGTCCATCAGGTCGGCATTTTTTTTTAGACCGGCATTTTTTCGATCAGTATTTATATTTTTATTAATTTTGCCTGCAGTACGCACCATAAATTTTGGCAGTGGATATCAATCCAAATAAAGATTTCTGATTTATTCATCCTAATAAAAAATAAAAACCCACACCAAGAAAAAATGCTGCATATCCGATTACAAGAAATTTTATGGTAAATATTGTTGAATTGTTCGTATTTTTGTCCCTGATATAAAATCTGTAGGCTATCAAATTGGCAAGAGAACCCACAAGACTGCCAAATCCTCCTACATTTGTTCCCCAGAGCAGGGCTTTCCACTGTGTTGTAATCTTTGCAAGCATCAGGGCAGCAGGAACATTGCTCATGAACTGGCTTACAATGGCAGAGAGCAGGAAAATATGCCCGGAAGAAGTAATAGAAGTCAGTTGTGATTCTAATAATATTCTCATGTTTTCAGCAAGGCCAAAGAATAAGAAAAAAGTGATTAAAAGTGCATAGTCAATCTTTAAACTTTTTCGGTCAAATAGCATGACATAAATTACAATGATAAATCCTGTCCAGAACGGTAATACACGGAGAATGATCAGAATTACAGCGCATAACAAAATTAGATAAAGGTATGCTGCTTTTTTATTTTTTGCCTTTGTTATTTCAGCCAGTTGATTGGCAATAGGTTTTATGAAAAAAAGGAAAATCAGCAATAAAAAGAAAAAAAGCAATGAAAAAGGCGCAATGGCTTTCATGAATTCACCAGGTGATAATTGATAAAACCAATATATAAAAAGGTTCTGCGGGTTTCCAAAGGGGGTGAGAGCTGAACCTGCGTTGGCGGCAAGGGCTTCAAGGATAACAATAATGTCCTTTGGTTCAACATCAAGCATCAGGGTTAGAGGAACGATGACAATCAGGGAAACATCATTTGTAATCACCATTGAAAAGAAAAATGTCAACATTACAAGTTTTAACGGCAAAAAAGAGCCTTTTTGAAAACACTGCGAAATTCTCAACAAAAAATCACTGTGTTCAAGGCCTTTTACGGTGATAAAAAGAATAAACAATAAGAACAATACTTCTAATTCTCCACTGGAAAATGAGGGAAACCGCCTGATATAAATGGAGGATAAAACAAGACCTGCACCTGAGGCAAGCATGAGCCATTCTTTTAGTAAAAATTCAAACAGCCCGCCTTTATGGTTAACGGTTTTTTTTAAATATGTTTGCAAAAAAGATCTTCCCCGTAACTTGTCTGCATGGGCTCTGCTTCAATTAACTTAAATGTTCGCTTTCCGCTGTCCTTTCTCTGTGCCCTTAAAAACATCACATTTTTCATTTTTTTATCGTAAAAACTCCTTGGGAATTCATATAAATGGGTAACAAAAAAGCATATTATTTGCTTTTCAATCAGGGCGCGTGTAATCTGGCCCGCAATTTCCGTGCCTTCCCTTTCGTTTGTGGCGGAAAATGATTCGTTAAACAGGATTATGGAACCGGGCTTTATATTGCCGGCTATTTCGTTCATTCTATAGAGTTCTTCATCAAGTTTCCCGCTTTGCATTTTAGAGTCCTCTTCTTTTCTGTAGTGGGTGAAGATATTGTTGCAGATATTGGCACAAAATGAGTTTGCCGGGACAAACATACCGCTTTGCATCATCATCCGGGCAAGGCCTGTACTCCGTAAAAATGTGGATTTTCCTCCTTGATTGGCACCTGTTATAATCACAAGATCCTTACCCGGGGCGTTTATATCATTACCTGTTATCTTCTGTTTTACGGTAAGTGCAAGGCAGACATCGTACAATCCTTTACAGGAGAACTCCCGCCGCTCACAGGGCAGCGGAACCGGAAAGGATATTGGTTCTTCAATTCCGGTAAGCTGCTCATATAAATTCAGGCATCCCATATAAAATGCAAGTTCAAACCAGTTCATTTTTTTTCGTTTGGTTTGCGGAGTATATAATTTTTTCCTTCATTGCCTTGACCCAGTTCAGCGCTGATGTGAACACCATTCCGGAACTTCAAATCCTTTAAATGGGTTTCCATGTTTGTAAAATACTCATCGTCAAGCTCTTTTTGTATCATGGCGTAAAACCTTGATAACCCATCGGATTCGAATTTGTCTGCATGATTATCTGCTATTGTTTTCATCTTTTTAAGCAATCCTGTAAACATCTGCATCATTGCTCTTGATCCGGACAGTATGGAGCTTGGATAATCGCTGAAAATCCCATACCAATGTCTTTTTCTGTTTTTAACAGATTCAATTGGTATCTGGTAAAGTTCCCTTACAATGGATGGATTTTTCAGACAATCCTTTAAAATGCCCTGCCGGTACAAAATGGTATCAATATCATTATCCATACCACTCAATACAGTCAGCCTTGTCACCTCAAATATGAAATTGTCTTCAAGAGCCATCGCATCAAACAGCGTTTCCAATTCAAGGTCCTTTGTCAGCATCTGTTCGTTGGCCGATAATTTGCACTTGGGATCAGTATCATGATCCCGGTACATGAGAAAAGTTTTCAAGATTTTATGCGCTCCTTTAATTCGCTGTAAGTCACCCGGTATTTTTCGGCAATGGTAATGGCGTATGCAAGTCCGTCAGCAGGTTTTCTTAGAATTTTAAAAGTTCGTATAGCAGGGTTTTCCGGAACAACCATACTTACCATGCTGACAGTTTTTTCGTTAAAACAGGCCAGTTCATCAATAAAAGTGACCCATACACACAACAAATCTAATTTTGTTATTGTCTCCATAACTTTTCTGCTTAAAAAAATTGCATCCTGCAGTGATGTTGAAGTGAAAATTTCATTCATGAGAATGATGCTTTTCGGCGTGGCCTTTTTAAGAATGGAGTGTATTCTTACCAGGTCATCCTGTAGCTTTCCCCTTAGACTTTTAATATTTTCTTCCCTTTCAAAATGTGTAAATATTGAATTAAACAGGAATAATTGTGCTTTTTTCCCCGGGACAGGCAGGCCAAGGCAGGCAAGATAGTGCAACTGACCGAAGGTACGGGCAAATGTTGTTTTTCCCCCCTGATTGGGGCCGGATACTATGAGAATCCGTTCTTTGTCTTTCAGATAAAAATCATTGCATACAACCATCTTCTTTTCTGACAGAAGTTTTTTGGCCAGTGCCAGATCAAAACCCTCATGATTGTGGACTTCTTTATTTGTGTTGTTTATTTTAGGATAGCTAAATTTCAATCCGGCTTTTTTTAATTCTGATATATACTCGAAATATGAAACGTAAAATTGAATCTCACGGTCAAAACGATTTATGGTCTCGTCATAATGTTTTTTGTTGTTTCTGCAATAATTATCAAGACGGAAAAATACGTCAGGGTACAATTTAACGATCTTTTCAAGTATTTTTTCTTCGACATGGTTCATACCCGATGCAATGGAAATATCGGAAAGATGATTTTTGACAGCTTTCTGCTTGAATTTTTTAAATGTATTCTCAACTTCGATACTATAATCGGTTTCCTGATGGTATCTGCAGACCGTGACCCTGCTTCCCTTGATTTGCACACAATATTTTACATCGGACAGGTCTTTTTTAAGTTTCTGTGTTTCAAGAAAAAGAGTAGTAAAATTTTCAGAATCAACATAACGATTAATATAATTTCTAAAAGATGTGAAACCGGTTGATTTCATAACTATTTTTGACATATCACGGCTCAGACATTTAACGGCATCACAATACACAATCACCGATTCAAGAAACCAGCCTTGCTTATGAAACTTAGAGGACAGTTTTTCAATCATGGAAAAATTCCGGCATATTAAGGGCCTCTGATCTATTCTGATTGTTAATTTTCTTAAAAAGTATGCTTTTAAAACTCATGTAAAATCACCTCTTGTGAAGGTAATAGAATAACACGACAGTTTTCTAAAGCGAGCTATGCCCGCAATCCAAGTGCCTGACTCAATGTCTTGTTTTTTATTACAGAAATTCAGGGGGAAGGCACTAACCCCTTGGCCAATACATAATGATAGCCACATCAATTAATGCCACCAAGCCCCCGATCACATCAAATTTATCCGGTGCTATTTTATCCACCTGCCAACCCCAGAGAATTGACATAACGATAAATATACCTCCATATGCTGCATAAACACGACCGAAATCAGCAGGTTAAAAAGTAAGAATTACCCCATAAATGACAAGTATAATTGCTCCGGCAAAACCATAAACAATGGGTTTACCTTCACGTAACCACATCCACATGAGGTATCCGCCTCCTATTTCACAAAACCCTGCAATCACAAAGTAGAATATTGATTTAAGAGTAGTTAGAGAAAATATAAATTTCCTTTTTTGTGTTCTAATGGTTTGGTTCTATAACTCACAGAGGGCTTAGGCTGACGATACATTGAGTTCATTTCCATATAACCGCCATGAGGCGGATCTGGACTGGCCTGGATTTGCCTCAAAGACTCAAAGATTCTGACAAAAGATGGGCCGAAGGCGCGGAGCCAATAGACGTAATAAATTTATGGTCTATTTTTTTATAAAATCCCCCTTAGTGAGCCGTTATAAGATGATGCCCAATATGCCACATGTGGGATTATCTTTCAATTATGAAAAAATACCTGCATAACAGCTTTTGCCGGATTATCAGTTGGCAAAAAGCTTGACAAATAAAAACAATT
>CAZLBE010000212.1:0-4860 GCA_964557635.1 uncultured Desulfobacterales bacterium | reverse complement strand
GTTGACCACCCGTAATTTAATCAATGCGCTTCCGGGAGACCGGAAAATAATTTTTCTAAGTACTTCTGCTGCGGGCTGCTATGGAAACAGGGGAGATGAGATATTAAATGAAGATTCTCTGCCTGGAACAGGGTTTCTTGCCCATTTATGCAAGGACTGGGAAAGCGAGGCTTTTAAGGGTGAAGAAAAAGGGGCAGAGGTTTCCATAATGCGTTTTGGCGTGGTTCTCGGAAAAAACGGAGGCGCACTTGCACAGATGATTCCAGCCTTTAAGTGCTTTGCAGGAGGTCCCCTTGGCAATGGAAAGCAGTGGTTTCCATGGATTCATCTAAAAGATCTTGCTTTGGCAGTTGATTTTCTGCTTGAAGCAGGTGAAGGAAAAGGAGTGATTAATTTTTGTGCTCCTGTTCCTGTCCGGCAGAAAGATTTCGCAAAGGCACTTGGAAAAGTTATGAACAGGCCCTCGTTTATACCTGCTCCGGGTTTTATTTTGCGATTGATCATGGGCGAACTTGACGTAATAATTTACGTTCTATTTCTTAAAAAAAAAGGAGAATAAAGGGCAAAAAATTATTGAATTTCAACCAGGACAGGCTGATCATGTGAGCCTGTCCTGCAGCAGGCCCCCTGTTAAAAAAGGCTGGCCTCTGTTTTGCAAAATTTTTAATTAAAAAACTTGATAATCGAGTTTAATTAGTAATTATTTTTTTTATATGAAATAGAATGCAAACCAGCAGCATTCTATTGGCTTCGCGCCTTCGGCCCTATATTTGTTGTGAGGTAATCCGGGCCAAATCAGATTCGCCTCATGGCGGTTAATAAAACAGATAAAGCATACCGATTAAAACCACAAGGAACAGAACGGTCATGCCGGCTCCTGCCCTTGCATAATCAAGTGTTGTATACCCTCCCGGTCTCATGATAAGAGCATTTACCTGGTGTGTTGGCAGCACAAAGGTGTTGGATGCTGCAATCGCCACAACCATGGCGGTAATCCTCGGGTCAGCACCTGCCTTGACAGCCATGGACATGCAAAGGGGTACAAGCAGGACAGTGGCACCCACATTGGAAACAACAAGGGTGAAAAAAGAGGTTAAAATACCTACAACAAGAAGAAAAACAATGGTGGGTACTGATCCTATTGCCGTCATAATGGTATTTGCTATGAACTCGGCAGCCCCTGTTTTCTGAAAGGCAAGCCCTAAGGGGATAAGCCCTCCAAGAAGGAATACAGTCATCCAGTCAACAGACTCATAGGCTTCATCAACACTTAAAACCTTAGATAGAATCATACCAAGGGCACCTGTCAGTAAACAGACTGAAAGAGATAATTTCATACCTGGAAACCCTATCAGTTCCATAAAAGGTGTGAACCCCAGCACAAGGGCCAGGGCCAGGCCAAGCCAGAAAATTGCGGCCCCTGACTTGTTTTCACGCATCAATTCGCCTTTTATTTCAGTTGTAAAGGCAAAGGTGCTTTTTGTCTTTAGCCAGTAAAAAACTTTCCATGTACCAAACATCAGTATAGCATCGCCTGTTCTGAATACATGGTTTGAAAGATCTTTGAAATGGCAGACTCCATCGGCGCAAATTGTAATGGGAACAGTGTCAAGGGCCTCGGTAAAATGTATCTCACTGATTTTTTTACCCACAAGCTCGGAACGATCCGTTATTATACCTTCCATGAGTCCTGAGTTGTTCGGGGAAAGATCTTCTGCAAACCTGTCAAGCCCGCTTTTTAATGTAAAACCCATTTCATCTGCAAATTTTTCAACGCTTTTGCTGCTCTGGGCAATGACGGCAAAGGTATCTCCCGGTTCAAGACGGTCTGTTCTGCGCGGGGCCAGTGTTTTTGATTTTTTACTGCGATGGTATATGGCAATTATATTGATAAAATAATTTTCCCTGATACCAAGCTGCTGTAAAGTTTTTGTACCGTCAAAGTCATCCGGGACTGTAAGTTCATATATTGTGTCAATCATGTAATAAGTATCTGCAATGGATGCAGGTACAAGACCGGTGTCTTCCTCATCTTCGGATTTTGCCGGCAGAACGAAACGACCGAGGAAAATAAAATAGATAATTGCGCTTGCCACAAGGGCTATCCCAATTGGTGTCTGGGTGAAAAGGCCTAATGGTTTGATTTTTTCCGGCATGAATCCAAGGGAATTTGCCTGATCAATTAAATCATTTAAAAGGATTGTAGGGCTTGCTCCCACAAGGGTTATGGTACCGCCGATAATGGCACAGAAGCCCATGGGCATGAGAATTCTTGAAACGGGAATGCCTGTCTGTTTGCCGATCCTGATGGCCGCGGGCATAAAAAGGGCTGCAGCACCTATATTCTGCATAAAACTTGAAATAATTGCAACTGTCCCTGATATAAGGGTAACAATACGGCTTTCAGACTTGCCTGCTATTTTAAGAATTTTTCTTGCCAGAATATTCATGCATCCTGTTTTATCAAGCCCCGCACCAATTATAATAACTGCAATAATTGAAACAACGGCATTACTGGACAGCCCGCTGATCGCCTCCTTTGGTGTTACAACGCCGAGGATCGGCAGGATAACCATCATGATAATACCTACAACGTCAACCCTGACAAATTCAAAAATAAACAGCAGAATTGCAAGTACAAGCACACCCATTACAATACCCATCTGCGGGGTGAAGATAATGGTTTTTACAGCTTTTTCTGCTGCTGCAAATGCTGGATTTGCAGATATCAGGAGCACAAAACCCGTTACCGCAGAAAGTACAAAAAATAGTTGATTTGTTCTTGCTTTCAATACAAAACCTCCATGTTTAAATACATATAAATTTTTTCTATGTGTCCTGGTAAAATCGGTTTATCACTTAACTTTTTTGAAAAGAAGTTAAGTCAGTAATTTGAGTTAATGTCGGCCATGTCGATTAATTACATATGTTCTTTTTTTTCTCCTGTTCCTTCTTTTTTTCTGAATGAATTTTGTCCGGAAGATAAAGGATAACGGTTGTTCCTTTATTAAGTTCACTTTTCACTTTTATTTTGCCCTGAAGTTCCCTTACATGTCCGTATGTAACAGAAAGCCCCAGACCTGTACCAGTGGGTTTGGTCGTGAAAAAGGGTTCAAATATTTTTTTCTGATTTTGGGTGGAAATGCCACATCCGGTATCCTGGATAATGATGACAATCCCCTTTTCCCTGATATTTTTATGAATTTTAATGCTTAAGTTGCCGCCTTTTTTCATGGCAAATATTGCATTATTTGCAAGGTGGAGAAGTATCTGCTGCAAAATGCCCCGGTCGGTAATAATTTCAGGGACATTGTCAGACACATCAATATCAATTGCAATACATTTTTCTTTTGACTCTTTGGCAACAAAAACTATCGTCTCCCTGACGAGGTTTTCCACGTCAATAAGTTCAACTGAAATATTCATTTTTCTAACAAATTCAAGGAGATGATGGGTTATTTCTCCAGCTCTTTTAACGGCAGACTTAATTGAAAAAACTATTGAAATAAGCAGCTTGTCTTCTTCATATTCTTCAGCAAATGTAAAAAGATCCTGAAGCATGCCTGCTTTTTCATTAATAATGGCAAGTGGATTGTTGATTTCATGGGCAACACCCGTGGCAAATTTACCAATGGATGCCAGTTTTTCCGTACTTGTAACCCTGTCAAGATATTCTTTTCTTGTATTATCTGCAATATAAAGTACCTGTGTCACATAGGTTGCAAGAACAAGAACTGCAAGTAAAACAAAAAACACAGAAAGACAAACCATAATAATGATATTGCGGTTAATTCTGTGCATGAATTTTATGAAACCTGCATCTGACATGATAAGACCAAGTTTCATGGAAGTGTCCTTTATTGTTGTAACTCCCTTAAAAAGAAAATTTCCTTTTTCTGTGGTTCTCTTCGGGTTGCTGATTAATCTTGCCGTGGGGAATGTTTTTGATTTTATCAGTGGAATAGCTGTGCCTGGAGCACCAAAGCAGGTTGAGGTGGTAATTAAGTGATCTGTTCTGTCAAAAATAAAGATATCTGTAATATTTTTTAGTTTAAGTCTTGAAAGAAATTTATTGACAGCCAAATTATCAAGAACTCCCCTTAAATACAGGCTGTCCCTTCCATTTCCTTTTATACGGATACTTACAAAAATATTTTTTGTTTTTTTCCCTGTAACCATATGACCGATAACAAATTTTTCGTTATCATAATCTATAATAGAGTTATAGATTTTAAAATCTGATTTGTAGTTATCTGTACAGCAGAAATTAAGTGTTTTTCCTTTTTCATCAAGAACTCTTAAATCAACAAAAACAGCATCGGTTTTTGATATTTTCATAAAAATATTTTTAAGAATATTCCTGCTGAGCAGGCTATCAATTCCATACATGGAATTGATAATTTTCAGAGACGTGACGTACTGCTTTAAAAACACTTCAAAATCAATTGCATAATTTTCCGTTAATGCGGTTGTTTCTTCAAGTAGATCATTTATTGCCTGTACCCTGTTATTCTGATGGAAAAACCATGTGTAAACGGCAAGGGGTACAATTGTTATCAGGCATACAGCTTCGACAATGAGGATCCATTTTTTGCGAAAAAGATACTGCCCGCCCTTTTCCCCGACAATACGTTCTTTGTGATACCAGAATTCAGGAATTATTTTAAAGGGAAACAGCATAGAACTCTTTTACACTTTATTATTACCGGCAGGGCAGACGCAGAAAAACCGGCATGGTTTTTTTTAATTATATTAATGGCATCTATGGATAATTTCATCACTTTAATTAATGTTCAGTTCAATTCAGTTGTAAATATTCGGCCAGCACCTCATCTTCGCCCATTTTGGCCTGCTCACATA
>CAZLBE010000211.1:0-4867 GCA_964557635.1 uncultured Desulfobacterales bacterium | reverse complement strand
TCTTATTGGTAAAACAGTTGGCATGTTTTCTCCTGAATTCCAACCAGGTGGCCAGTGGTCTAAAGGGAATGCCATGAAATATATGGAAATGGCCATATCTAAGGGGTCAATTGAATTTGAATGGACTAACATCAGGGGTGATGGAACTGTTTTTTCAGCGCTTATCATACTGAGCGCAATGCATACAGGAGATAAAAATTTAGTTCTTGAAATGTGCAGAGATTTAACAGCACTTAAACTGCCAAATCAAGGAGAGAACAACTGATATGCAAATTGAAAGAGACAACGGAAAAAAAAGATCGTATAGTTGTTGAACTTCAGCAGGCTTTATCAGAGATCAAAATATTAACAAGTTTACTTCCCATTTGTTCTTTATGTAAAAAAAAACGTGATGACAAAGGATATTGGAAAGGAAAACTGGTACCGAAGAAAGGGTTTGAACCTTCACGCCTTGCGGCACTAGATCCTAAGTCTAGCGTGTCTACCAATTCCACCACTTCGGCACAGTATCAAAATAAAATGGTGCCGAAGGGGAGACTCGAACTCCCACGAACATACGTCCACTTGTCCCTGAAACAAGCGCGTCTACCAATTCCGCCACTTCGGCTCATATAAGTTTGTAACCCGTAAAAAGGATTGCTTTACAATGAGATTTACTGTATATATTTGTTTGTTTTATTTGTCAAGTATATCTGGATTATAATATAGACTTTCACATGTGCAAATCCATATCAGCCTCATGGCCGTTATTCAGCTTGTGAAGTTAAGCTTTCTAAAATTTAAGGAAATTATGGAACTGATAGAAGATATAGATAAAATTGGCGGACCTTTTCCAAAGGCTGTCGTTACAATCGGCAATTTTGACGGAGTGCATAAAGGTCACCAGGCTCTTTTTCATCAGGTTATTGAAAGGGCTGAAGAGATAAACGGAACTTCTGTTGTCATCACATTTGAGCCCCACCCCCTAAGGGCATTAGGCTATGGCGGTCCGCCCCTTATCACAAGAAAAGACCAGAAAATGGAGCTTATATCAGCAACGGGTGTTGATAAAATAATCTGTATTCCGTTCACAAAGGAATTTGCTTCCATTACTGCTGCAGATTTTATTGAAAAATTTCTTATTGAAAAAATAGGAATGAAAACAATCATTGTGGGTCCTGATTATACATTTGGAAAAAACAGGGAGGGAGATATTTCATTTCTTGAAGAACAGGCAAAAATAAAGGGTTTTGAACTGATAGTGCCGGACTGGATTCTTGACAGTGAAAAAGGGGAAAAAAGAATCAGCAGCACCAGGATACGCGAGCTTGTCATGGAGGGAAATGTTCATGATACTCCAAAATTTTTAGGCAGATATTATCAGATTCGCGGCAAAGTTGTAAAGGGAAGGGAACGAGGCGGTTCCCAGCTTGGCTTTCCCACTGCAAATATCAAACTCTACGATGAACTGTGCCCGAAAATGGGTGTATATGCTGTGATGGTTGAGTGTGTTGCAGGTAAATTCAAAGGGGTGGCAAATATTGGCTACAGCCCCACCTTTGATGATCACATATTCACCATTGAAGTGCACATTTTAGATTTTGCAGAAGATATATACAATACAAGAATCAGGGTGAATATGATTAAAAGGTTAAGGGATGAAAAAAAATTTTCCGGTATTGACGAATTGTCAAACCAGATTAAAGCAGATATAGAAAAAGCAAGAACAATATTAGTACGTTTTTAAGAAAAAATCCGTGTAATATGGCGGATTTTTAATAATTTATTTTTGAGGCAGTCTAAACAAATCCGGATATGCCTCATGGCAGTTATCAGGAGTGAAATATTAAGATTATGGCTTTACTTGAAATTGTAAAATATCCTGAACCATCACTTTCTCAGCCGTCTGTTCCTGTTGAAGAAATAGACGATGAAATTAAAACCCTTATTGAAAACATGGGGGAGACAATGTTTGATGCCCCAGGCGTAGGACTTGCCGCTCCCCAGGTTGGGATAAACAAAAGACTGATTGTTTACAACCCAAATGCAGGAGATGATGAAACAGAAGAAAGTAAGAAAAAAAAAGAGTTCAGACCACTTATTAATCCTGAAATCATATCTGCATCGGGAAGTATTGTTTCTGAAAAAGAAGCATGCTTAAGCGTTCCTGATTACAGTGCAAATGTTAAACGCTATAAACAAGTTACAGTAAAGGCCTTAAATATTGACGGGAAAAAACTTGAATTTGATGCTGAAGGAATCCAGGCGATTATTCTGCAGCATGAAATAGATCATCTTGATGGGATCCTTTTCATTGACAGAATAAGCTCATTAAAAAGAGCTTTATACAAAAAGAAAATTAAAAAAAGACTGAGAAATAATTGAAAAAAAAATTTAACATAATTTTCATGGGAACACCTGATTTTGCAGTTCTTGCCCTGAAAGCCCTTGCACAATACAACTGCGACATAAGCCTTGTCATAACCCAGCCTGACAGGCCAAAGGGCAGAGGTAAAAAAATAATCGCCCCGCCTGTTAAAACTGCAGCAGAAGAGCTTGGCCTAAATGTTATTCAGCCTGTGTCAATGAAAGGGGAGAAAATTAAAGAAAAACTTACCCGGCTTAAGCCTGATGTTTTTGTCGTTGTTGCATTCGGGCATAAACTCTCCAGTGAGATTCTTTGTATTCCATCGATTTTTCCTATAAATATCCATGCTTCTCTGCTTCCAAAATACAGGGGGTCGTCCCCCATTCAGGCTGCTATCCTCAACAGGGACAAAAAAGCCGGAGTAACCACAATGGTGATGGATGATTCCCTTGATACCGGAGATATTCTTTTAAAAGCTGAAACGAGAATAAAATGTGACACAACAGCATCTGATCTCCATGATACCCTTGCAGATATGGGAGCGGATCTTATCATAAAAACCCTTGATGCAATTTATGATGATAAAATCACCCCGTATCCCCAGGACAATGATAAAGCCTCATTTGCGCCAATGCTGAAAAAAAGTGATGGAAAGATAGACTGGACAAAAGATCCCGATGAAATAAATGCACTTGTAAGGGCAATGAACCCCTGGCCTGGAACTTTTACTTTTTTAAACGGCAAAAGGATAAAGATTTTCAAGGTGTCCTGCTCAAATTCAAATGAAAACAGATCCGATGAAAAAAATTTTTTTCCAGGTACAAATAGTCCTCCCGGTACAGTGATCCTTTGTGACAGCAGCGGAATTCGTGTTGCTGCAGGCAATTCTGGTTATGTATCAATTCTTGAAATCCAGACTGAAGGTGGAAAAAAGCTTCATGCCTGCGAATTTTTAAGGGGCAGAAACCTTACAACAGGAATCCGGTTTGACTATTAAAAATCCCCGTTATCTTGCGTTTCTGGTTTTATCTGAAAACGAAAAGAAAAAAATACCGCTTGACAGAACCATTAATAAACATGAAGATAAATTCAATTGCCTTCCGAAAAGGGACAGAGCACTTGCCAATGCTGTTATTTTCGGCGTTTTAAGATACAGGGGAAAACTTGACTGGATTATTTCAAAATTTTCAAAAAGAAAAATTACAGGTCTTGATCCTGACGTTCTTTGTCTGATTCGCATCGGTCTTTTTCAGATCGTTTTTCTTGATAAAATCCCGGTTTCTGCTGCAGTCAACACCACCGTTGAGATGGCAAAAAATATTTCAAATAAATGGAGTGCAGGATTTGTCAATGCAGTTTTAAGAAAAGCATCAAAAGGATATGTAAATCTTGTTTTACCCGATATAGAAAAAGAGCCCGCTTTTTTTATATCAGTTGAAAAATCAATGCCCCTGTGGTTTTCGAAAAGATGGCTTAAAAGATTCGGGCTTGATAAAACGCTGAAACTATGTGATGCCATAAATGAGATTCCTTTTATCACGGTAAGATGCAACACTCTTGAAATTAGCAGGGAAAAACTTGTTGAAAAACTTGAAAATCAAACAGAAAATATAAGATTTACAAAGTATGCTGAAGATGGAATCTCTTTTTCAAAACCTGCATCTGCTGTGAATGAAATGGATACCTTTAAAAAAGGGTATTTCCAGGTTCAGGATGAAGCAGCCCAGATCGTAGGTTCCATACTTGATCCTGTGCCCGGAGAAAAAATTTTGGATGCATGTGCAGGATTAGGCGGGAAAACAGGTCATATTGCACAGTTAATGAAAAACAAAGGTTTTGTTACAGCTGTAGATATTGACAAAGACAAGCTTTTTTCCCTTGAAAAAGAGATGGAACGTCTTGGATTTTCCATTGTTTCCACAATACAGATGGATATTTTAAAGTTTTGTTCCTCTGTACCGGATGGCGTGGAAGATGTATCGAAGTTTAAACAAGGTTTTGATCGTGTTCTTCTTGATGCTCCATGTACAGGCCTTGGTGTTTTAAGGAGAAACCCCGATTCAAAATGGACAAGGTCTTTTCAGGATGTAAAGCGTCTTGCAAAAAAACAGAAAGCCATGCTGATAAAAGCTGCGGATTTTGTAAAACCGGGTGGAGTACTTGTGTACAGTGTCTGTTCCTGTGAACCCGAAGAAAACGAGAATGTGATCGATTTTTTTCTTGAAAACAAACCTGATTTTACAATTAACAGTGAAAATGCTGTGATTTATGATAAATTCAACAACACAGCGGTTTTTAAAAAAGGATTTTTTAAAACTTATCCTGATAATTTTGAAATGGACGGATTTTTTGCCGTATCCATGAAACGGAAAAAGTAAAGTAATAATTTACCACAGATGAACACAGATGAACGCAGATGAACGCAGATGTGACAGATGTTTATTTTTAAAATTTTTTCTAAGTTTCTCGACAGTCCAAAGTTCTCATAACTTATTGAAATCATAGGAAGCAACAAAATGA
>CAZLBE010000210.1:0-4880 GCA_964557635.1 uncultured Desulfobacterales bacterium | reverse complement strand
GCCTCATGGCGGTTATAAACAATTTTTTATTAAAATAGAGTTTTTTTATGAGTAAAAGAATCAAATCCTTAAATATGGATTCCATTGTCAAGTATATTATTTATGTAAATTCGGGGATTTTTATTGCAAGTCTTGTAATAAGCGGCAGACATGTGGGTTTTTCACTGAACCCGTTTACAGCTTTATCTCCTTCAACCAAAAGTCTTATTTTCCTTGGTGCAACAGGCACCATTCCCATTAATCAATACCATGAATGGTGGTCTTTAATTGCGGCCAACTGGCTTCATGGCAGCCTGATGCACATTGTATTTAACATGATCGCCCTTGTTGAAACAGCCCCGCTTGTTATCAGTGAATATGGCGTATACAGGATGTTCATCATTTATACCTTGAGCGGTGTTTTTGGTTTTTATCTTTCATATCTTGCAGGAGTCATGGTGACAATTGGTGCTTCTGCAGCCATTTGCGGGCTCATCGGAGCTGCACTTTTTTTTGGCAAATCAAGGGGGGGAACCTTTGGCAGGGCAGTTTTCAAGCAGACTTCAGGCTGGGTTATATCTCTTTTTATCTTTGGGCTTCTGATTCCCAATATCAACAATTACGGCCATGGAGGAGGGCTTGCTGCAGGCATTTTCTTTGGCTGGCTTCTTGGGTACAATGAAAAAAAAAGAGAAAACAACCTGCATAAAATTATTTCTGTTGCATGTGTGGTTTTAACCGGGCTGATTCTTGCCTGGGCGCTTATATCAGCTTTTTCCTTAAGCTTTTTTTAACACGGATTGAGTTATAGAGACAAGGCATGCCTTGTCTCTATAACCGCCATGAGGCCGATCTGGAAAGGTTAATTCAAACGGATATTGACTTAAATATATAATTTTATTAATTAACAGTTCATGAATACTTCATCTATATCAAAACCATATGGAAATACAAATGATCTTGTAAACCTTCTTGCAGATGAAAAGCGCAAAGCATTGTTAAAAAAACTGACATCTTCAATGCCAGATGTCATACTTAACGACCGCCAGATCTGTGATTTTGAACTGCTTGCCACAGGTGTTTATACTCCTCTGAGAGGGTTTATGAAACAGATAGATTATGAATCGGTACTTGACCGAATGCGCCTTGAAACAGGTGAGCTCTGGCCAATACCGGTTTGCCTTGACATTCCTGAGGTTCTTGCAAAAAACCTTGAAGTCGGTCAGTCCGTTGTTTTGCGTGATCCGGAGGGCTTTCTTCTTGGCATTATGGACGTTGAGGATATCTGGCCCGTTGACTGTGAAAAAGAAGCCCTTGGCATTTATGGCACTTCAGACAGAAAACATCCCGGTGTGAACTATCTTTTTAACAGATCGGGACATTATTATATTGGCGGTAATGTGGAAGCACTGAGTCTTCCCATCCATTCCGATTTTAAACAGATAAGAATGACTCCTTTTGAGGTGAGAAATATTTTTGCAAGGCTTGGGTGGAAAAGGGTTGTGGGCTTTCAGACACGCCAGCCAATACACAGGCCCCAGTTTGAGATGACACTCCAGGCCATGGAAAAAGCAAGGGCAAATCTTTTGCTCCTGCCCGTTGCAGGGGTAACAAAACCCGGTGATTTTGATCATTATACCCGCATGAGATGCTATAAAAAAGTTGCAGATCACTATCCTCCTGACTCTTTTGTGATGAGCCTTCTGCCCCTTGCCATGCGCATGGCAGGGCCAAGGGACGCTGTTTTGCATATGATAATGGGGAAAAATTTCGGGTGCACCCATTTTGTAATTGGTCATGATCATGCAAGTCCCGGTAAAGACAGTTCAGGTAAACCTTTTTATCCCTATGATGATGCCATTGTTCTTGCAGAAAAAGCGTCATCTGAAGTTGGTGTTAAAGTTATATCCTTTGAAAAAATGGTATATTTCCCCTTTGAGGATGAATACAGAATTGAAAAGCATGTTCCCGAACATGGGGAGAGGATATGCTTTTCAGGTACCGATATACGAAAGAGAATCCGATCCGGGAAAAAAATTCCAAACTGGGCTACATTTCCCGAAGTTATAGAGGAATTAAAAAAATCCTATCCCCCTCCCTCGGAGCAGGGACTTACAATTTTTCTTACCGGGCTATCAGGGGCTGGAAAATCAACCATCGCAAGGGTTCTTTACAGCAGATTTATGGAAATAGGGACCAGACCGGTGACTCTTCTTGACGGAGATATAGTGAGAAGGAATCTGTCAAGTGAGCTGAAATTTTCAAGGGAACACAGGGATATTAATGTAAGGCGAATCGGTTTTGTTGCTGCGGAAATTACAAAAAACCGGGGCGTGGCAATATGTGCTCCCATTGCACCCTATGAAAAAACGCGGTGTGAAATACGATCTTCCATTGAGGAGTACGGCGGTTTTTTTGAAATTCATGTTTCAACTCCCATTGAAGTATGTGAAAAAAGAGATAGAAAAGGGATGTATGCAAAGGCAAGGGCCGGTCTTTTGAAGGGCTTTACAGGAGTTGATGATCCCTATGAAATTCCTGTAAACCCTGAATTACGAATCAATACCATAAATTTGACACCAAATGAGGCTGCCCAGGAAATCCTTTTGTTTATCAGTCAAAAGGGATTTTACAAGAAGTAGAATATAAATTTACAGCTTTTTATTTAAGAATTTGTTGAGAGGCGGCTGGGCCAATCCGGATCCGCCTCATGGCGGTTTATATGAAATAGAATGCAAATTAACAGCATTCTATTTCTCAATTTGTTGAGAAGCGGCTGGGCCAGTCCAGATCCGCCTCATGGCGGTTTATAAGAAATAAAACGTAAGCCATTACGTTTATTTCATAATTCGTTGTGAGGCAATCTGGGCCAAATCCGGATCCGCCTCATGGCGGTTATATGATAACAATTGAATCGATTTCAAAGAGTTTTGGCGGGCAGATCCTTTTTCACAATGCAGGATTTCAGATTAATACCGGTGAAAAAATAGGCCTTGTGGGCAGGAACGGTCATGGCAAAACAACACTGCTTAAAGTGATAACAGGAGAGGAAGAGCCGGATACCGGAGCAGTACGTATCCCCAATGGCTACAGGCTGGGGTATCTTACCCAGCACATCGATTTTTCAGAAGATCAGGTGATAAAAGAGTGTATGAAAGGCCTTCCTGAAAGTGAAAAAGATCACTATTGGAAAGCTGAAAAAATACTTGCAGGTCTTGGATTTTCAAACAGAGAAATGGAGATGCACCCCGATGAATTCTCCGGTGGTTTCCAGGTGCGATTGAATCTTGCAAAGGTGCTTGTTTCAGATCCCGATCTTCTTATCCTTGATGAACCAACCAATTATCTTGATATCACATCCATACGCTGGATTTCAGGTTTTCTTTCATCCTGGCCAAGGGAGATTCTCCTTGTCACCCATGACAGAAGTTTCATGGACAGTGTTGTCACCCACATTGCCGGAATTCACAGGCATACCGTAAGAAAAATAAAGGGAAATACTGAAAAATATTACGCCAGGATTGCCCAGGATGAAGAGATTTATGAAAAAACAAGGGTAAATGAAGAAAAGCGGCGCAAGGATATGGAAACCTTTATAACAAGGTTCCGTGCAAAGGCAAGGCTTGCAGGGCTTGTGCAGTCTAGAATAAAAGCCCTTGAAAAAATGGGGAAAAAAGAGAATCTCCATAAGCTTGAATCCCTTGAATTTTCATTCAGAGATCTTGTTTTTTCAGGAAAACAGGTTGTTACTGCTGAAAATTTATGCTTTTCCTATTGCAGAGAAGAAAAGCTCATAGAAAATTTTAATTTTACGCTTTTTCCAAAGGACAGGGTTGCAATTATTGGCAAAAACGGTAAAGGCAAGACCACTCTTTTAAAACTTCTCTCACAAAATCTTCAGCCTGTTTCAGGTGAAGTAAGGTATAATCCAGGGGTTGAAAAAGGATATTTTGAGCAGACAAATATCTTGTCCCTTAACGCTAATTTGACAATTGAAGAGGAAATAATCTATTCCAACGGGGATCTTGACAGACAGCAGGCAAGAAACATATGCGGAGCAATGATGTTTGAAGGGGACAACGCCTTAAAGCGTATTTCCGTTCTTTCAGGGGGGGAGAAAAGCAGGGTGATGCTTGCAAAACTTCTTGCAAAGCCTTTGAACCTTCTTCTCCTTGACGAACCCACAAACCATCTTGACATGGAGTCCAGCGATTCCCTTGTTGCAGCCCTGGATAATTTTGCAGGTGCTGTTGTACTTGTAACCCATAATGAACTGTTTTTATATTCCCTTGCAAACAGGTTAATTGTATTTAAGGATAATGCAATTAAAGTTTTTGAAGGAACCTATGGTGAATTTCTTGAAAAGGAAGGCTGGGGTAATGATAAAAGGGCAGGGGAGGAGACATTAAATGATGCAGGAAAAAAATATGGTGGGGCAGGCAGATCGTCTGAAAGTAAATTTTCCGGCAAATCGGATAGGCCGGGGAAATTTTTGCAAAATGGTAAAAAGGGACAGTTAAACAACACAGGCCATAAACGCTGTGTTCAGGATGGCGTAAAACTTTCCAAAAAGGAAATCAGAAAAAAACGATCTGAAATCATTGCACAAAGATCCCGTGTTCTAAGCCCGCTTAAAAAAAAGATTGACAGAACCGAACATCAAATAGATTCTTTTGAAAAAGAGATGAAAAATCTTAATATTGAACTTCAGGAAGCAGTCAGTACCGGCAATGGGAAAGAAATTGCTTCTCTTTCACGAAAAATTGCAGAAATCCGGAAAGAAATTGATATTTTATTTGATGACCTTGAAATTTTCACGGATAAGTATGATAAAAGGAAACTGATGTTTGAAGAAAAATTTAATTAATAATTAATTAATAATTTGAAAGATAAATAACACA
>CAZLBE010000209.1:0-4894 GCA_964557635.1 uncultured Desulfobacterales bacterium | reverse complement strand
AGGGGTTTTGTGTGAACAAATAGATCCTGCCTGGAAGACAGCCATTGATCATTCTTAGACAAAGCACCACTTGGAACGACTATGTGCAAATGGGGAGGATACTGGAGCATGCCGCCCCATGTGTGCAGGGCTGCCAGATATCCAATCCGATCAGATCCGACAAACCGTATATCCTGTGCTAATTTTTTCAGTGCTTCATTGGTGCATGAAAACAGTGCGCTATAAGATTTTTTTTGATGAGATCTTACAATATCCCGAAGACCTTGAGGCAGTGTAATTGTTAAAAGGAAGTAATGGGTTGGCAAAAGTTTTTTCATCTGCTGATCAAGCCATTTACCCGCTTTACTCTGCTGACAATTGGGACAATGGCGGTTGCCGCAGCAGCAGTGGACAAAATGCAGGTTACGACACTCATTGCACTCATACACCATTGTGCCAAAGGCGCCATTTCGGCACTTCATGATATCCCGGATGATAAGATACAAATATTATAACGCTTTTCTCAGCCCTATTATTTTATAAAAAATACAATATTATATGTAAAATAAGTAAGTTGCAAGAATTGCTCTTCAATAACAAATTGACAAAATACTATAACGTTTTCATTATTGTCCTTTTTTTTACAATAGTTTAGCGCAGTTGTAGGATTAAAGACAGATACATTATACCTGCAGTTTTTTATTATCTATCCATTAATTTTGAGAAGTAAGTAATTGCAGATACGACAAAAGACCATAACTTGTTATAACAATTTATAGCCTATTTTAAGATGGTTATGGAATGAATTTGCCTTTTAAAATATTCCTCATTTGTCTCCAATTGGAGACAAATCCTAATTTTCATATTGTGATTTTTTAAATTAATTATTTTCTATCATAACAAGACTTATAAACGCAAGGGAGATAAAGGGCTTTGGCAGACAATCCGACTTTCCCCCAGCAAGATTTTACAAGGAGCCTGTTCCCGACGGTCCTGCTGAAGGTTATTTCATCACAAGGGATGAAATCAATAAATTACTTGATTCATATTATGCGGCAAGGGGATGGGATAATAATGGTATCCCCACAAAAGAAACACTTAAAAAAATATTGTAACCGTTCACAGTCAATTTACGAATTGTAAGGAGAATTAGAAGATGAGTGAGATAATTGTTCCGGGAAATTTTGATAATAAAACCGCCGATGCCGTTGTCATAGGCGGAGGCATTGTTGGCACATCCACTGCATTCTGGCTGTCAAAGGCTGGAATGAAGGTCATACTTATTGAAAAAAGAGATGGACTTTCAAGTTTGACAACTGCGGCCAGTGCAGAATGCTTCAGAACTCAATTTACTGAAAAAGCCATGGCTGAGCTTGCACTTGCAAGTGTTGAAATGTTTGAAAATTTCAGTGACATTGTGAAACTGCCCGACATTGACATAGGCATGACACAGCATGGATATCTTTTTGTGACCGATGATCCTGAAATGGTGCCTGACCTTCAAAAGGCAATAAAAAGGTATAATGAACTCAAAGTGCCTGGCACAGAATTTCTCACAGGTGATGAACTCCATAAAAGGTTCCCGTTTCTTGCGGAAAACGCCCTTGCAGCAACATTTAACAACAGGGACGGATGGCTTTCTACCCATGAGACCACATATGGATTTGCTAAAGGTGCAAAGGATGCTTATTTCTTCATGCGCACCGAAGCAACAGGTATAAAAACCGATGCAGATGGTATTTGCGCCGTTGAAACTGACAAAGGGATTATTCATACAAGAATGGTTGTAAACTGTGCAGGTCCCTATGCAAAAATAATCGGGAAAATGGCAGGAATTGAGATGCCGTTAAGGACGGTAAGAAGGCAGAAGGCATTTGTAAGAACCGCAAGCAAGCTTCTTCCCCGTAATGCACCTTTTACAGTGGATCTAATTAATAACGGATACTGGAGGCCTGAGGCAGGAGGTGTTTTATGCGCCTGGGTTGACCCTGATGAACCTGAGACACCGCCCTCTGACAATCTTGTCACAGACTGGGATTTTGCAGCGGAATCCATTTAAAGGTTCATGGCTGTGTTGCACTTTTTTTAGGAGGAGATGCAGCATATAAACGTGAATTTAAAAAATATCCCGGAACTTACTATTTTTCTGCAGGCTTGTGTGAACAGACAAGTGCATCCATGGAACAAAGAAAGCAGTTTACATATTTTGGTGATAAAAAATTAGAGTTCAGTGATCTTGTTGAAAAACACGGTAAAAATGCAGCCCTGCAGACCTTTGATTTTTTAAATTCATGGCAGAAAAATTATCGGAGAGCTGTTTTCATAGAAACAGGTATTAAAAAATCCCTTAAATACGAAAAACTGGCAGAGGAAATGGCCAATGAGTACCACTGGAAATATGAAAAAATAAAGGGAAGCAGTTTTCTCATCGACAAAATGATCACAGCGGATCATTCAACCTCTGAAATTCTTTATGTCCCGCCGGAACATGTCATAGGATTTGATGCCATACAATCAACTTTATCTGCAAGTCCTGTTATTGATTCTGAAAGTTTTAAGATCCAACCTATTGAATTATCAGGACTAAAAGATGTTTCAGCATATGACTTGAAACCAGAAACTCACTTGAAATCTGAAATTCACTTGAAATTTGAAATCGACTGCAAAAAAAAATCAGCGTCTGATAACTGCTCTTTGACAAATGTTTTGCTGCAAAGCGGGTTAAAAGAAAAATCGGATCAGCTCCATGAGCCCCATGGCAGTTACATAAAAACCGGGCTTGGCATTGATGCAGGCGGGACATACACCGATGCAGTGATTTACGATCTTGAAAAGAACAAAACGCTGCTCAAAAGTAAATCTCTTACAAAAAATGGAATTTTACAAAGGGGATCAATTCAGCCCTGAAAAAACTTGATTCTGAAAAACTTTCAAAAGTGGAACTTGTATCTCTTTCAACAACCCTTGCAACCAATGCCATTGTTGAAAATGAAGGCCAGAAGGTGGGGATGATTCTCATGCCGCCCTGCGGACTTGATATTTATAAAAATATCGATCACCGTCCCATGGCGGTAATTAAGGGAAAACTTGAAATCAACGGCAGGCAGATTGAGGATATTGACCCTGACGAAGTAAGACAGGCAGCAGCACAAATGGTAAAGCATAATGGAGTCACCGCCTTTGCCGTTTCAGGTTATGCCGGCTCCATCAACCCTGAGCATGAAATAAAAGTAAAAAAAATTATCCATGATGAGACAGGCCTTTTTGTCAGCTGCGGCCATGAGTTGTCCGACACCCTTGATTTTCAGACAAGGGCCGTAACTGCCATGCTGAACGCAAGGATCATCCCGCGCCTGACATCTCTTCTTTATGACCTTGAACAGGTCCTTGCCGATAAAAATATCCATGCGCCGGTTGTTGTTGTAAAGGGGGACGGCACTTTAATGAGTTCGGCAATGGCAAAAAAACGCCCCGTTGAAACAATTCTTTCAGGTCCTGCGGCAAGTGTGGCAGGGGCACGTCATCTCACAGGCATTAAAAATGCCATTGTTGTGGATATGGGCGGAACAACAACAGATACTGCTGCACTGTCAGATAACAGGGTAAATTTAAATGAAAAAGGCTCAAATGTCGGACCCATGTGAAAGCCCTTGAGATCCGTACTGCAGGGCTTGGCGGAGACAGTCTGATTGAATTTAAAAAAGGTCTTTTTTCCATTGGTCCCAAACGGGTTGCACCCATTGCATGGCTCGGTCATACTTATCCTGAAGGCATTGAGGCTGTGAAGTTTTTAAGTCAAAACCTGAACCGTCACGCTTTCACCACAGAAAAAATGCATATTCTCGTTATGACAGGTTCTACAAAAAAGATTGAATTAAATGCCATGGAGCAAAAAATAATTTCCCTGCTTGCACAAAGGCCCTATTCAATTGATGAGCTTGTTTTAAAAACCGATGTTTTATCCTCCTTAAATCTGCCTTTGCAGCGGCTTGAAGAAAATTTCATTATCCAGCGCTGCGGATTAACATTAACCGATATCCTGCATATCACAGGCCGGTTTGTTAAATGGGACAGAAAAATAGCAGAGCAATACTGTGAAATGTTCTGTTTTTTAAGCAAAAAGCAACTTTCTGAATTAACAGATGATTTGCTGGATATGGGAAAAAACCTTTTAACCATGGAGCTTTTAAAACGTCAGCTTGATGACGAAGTTGATCCCGAAGCGATAAAAACCTGCCCTGTATGCAAAGTACTCATCGATAATATGCTCGCAGGCGGCAGCCAGAATTACAGCGTTTCCATAAATTTTAAACGTCCGATTATAGGGATTGGAGCGCCTGTTCAATATTTTCTTCCCGGGGCGGTTAAACCTTTTGGCACAAGAGCTGTCCTGCCTGAAGATTCAGATGTTGCCAATGCAATAGGCGCCATTGTCAGTAAAATAGTCATCAAAAAACAACTGAGAATTATACCCGGAGATCAGGGCGGTTTCAGTGTGGAAGGGATTTCAGGAACACAACAGTTTAAAGAATTTAAAAAAGCAGATGATTTTGCCAGAAAAACACTTGCTCAAATGGTCAGAAAAATGGCATTGGATGCAGGAACCAGCAGCAGAAAAATTACCTTTGAAATAAAGGACAATATTCCGAAAACAGCCGGTGGTGATCCGATTTTTATGGAAAGGATCATTTATGCAGTCTTAACCGGAAGGCCTGATATAACAGCCATGGCAGGATCACAGCGTATTTCAGATAACCACCATGAAGTGGATGGGGTGGATGAGGTGTATGCTGTTGTGCATCATGCCGCCCCCTGCGGCCGGTAGATCCAGCCACGGGACCGTCGGCGGCCATTTTGCCCTGCCGGTCTAAAGTGCAGGAACTGCGGTCAAGTATGTCCTCAAACAGCCTGCACT
>CAZLBE010000208.1:0-4897 GCA_964557635.1 uncultured Desulfobacterales bacterium | reverse complement strand
CTTGAATGCAGAAGATTTACTTGAGAAAATTTTTACAGTTTAATCCTGTCAGGGCGTGCAAAAGGGCAAGCGGGATGCGTAGATTATTTTTTGTAAGTTCCCTTGGGGCTATGCAAATAATGGGCTGGTATCAGGAACAATCAAGCCTGCTTTTTCCCCTTTTTCAAGAAAGACTTTTATTGCTTTTTCTCCCTGCTCTCCGATATCTTTTGAAAACTCATTAACATAAAGCCTGATATGCTCATCAATCACCTTATCATCAAGTTCTTTTGCATGCATTTTAATATATGGTTTCCCTGCAGAAGGATTATTGAAAGCGTAATCGATGCTGTCTTTTATCAGAGATTGGATTTTTAAAACTTTCTGCCTGTCCATATCACGTTTAACGGCAATGCACCCTAAGGGGATTGGAAGAGAAGTCTTTCCCTCCCACCATTTACCAAGATCTGCAAGGCATTCAAGTCCAAGTCTGGTATAAACAAATCTTCCTTCATGGATAATCACCCCGAAATCGGTTTTTCCCGACTTTACAGATGGCATGATTTTCTCAAACCCCATGTGGAGTATTTCAGGGTTAAGTCCCGGATAAAAATCATCAAGTAATAATCTGAAAAGAAGATATGCAGTTGTACCAAGGCCAGGCACTGCTATCTTCGGTATTTTCATGTCGTCAGGTTTTCTTTTACCCAAAGATATTACAAGCGGGCCGCACCCCCTTCCAAGGGCAGCCCCTGTTTTTAACAATGCATATCTGTTTCTTAAATTTCCAAAGGCTGCAAAAGAAAGCTTTGTAATGTCAAAAATACTTTTTTCTGCATTCTGGTTAAGTGTTTCAACATCGGCAAGACTGATATTGAAATCAAGGTCAGAGGTGTTGATGAGCTTATGTGCAAGTGCATGAAATATAAATGTATCATTGGGACAACTCGAATAAGCTAAAGATAATATTTTATGTTTATTCAAAACTATTTTTTCCATAAAAGTCAACGTCAGATGAACGTCAAATGAACGTCAGATGAACTTCCATTGAACGTCAAATGCTGCGCTCCAGATTAATTGTTGTGGAAGGTATGAATTTATTTGCGCTGAAAAAGTTTATAAGTCCGGAATCCTTCCAGTCCACCAGGGTGTTTATTTTATTAACTTCCAGTTTTTTAAGATGATCCATGAATTCATTGATCAACAATTTTCCTATCCCATTTTTCTGGTATTGGGGATCAACACCAATGGTGTCTAATTTTGCTTCCTCTATGGAAATACCGTATTCTCCCATATAGAGTTCTCCCATTATGAATCCCACAACAACACCATCCGGGTTTTCCGCTACAAATGATGCTGGTAAATAATCTTTTGATTGAAAAAGTTTTTCAAACTTCATCGCATAGTATTCTTTCCGGGATGATTTGAGCACTTTTTTATCAATTTCAACAACAGCTTCAAAATCGTTAGACTTCATAAGTCGGATATTAATTTCGCTTTGGTTCATGGCATCCCCTTTTATTGGCTACGCGTCTTCGACCCATAATTTGTCAGAATCTTTGATTCTTTGAGACGGGTCTGGACCTGAATCCAGATCGGCCTCATGGCCGTTATCCAGAATCTTACGTATTTTAAGGGCAAGGTCATTCATTAGAACAGGTTTAAATAAAAATCCTTTAATACCGAGGGATATGGCCTGTTTTTCAGACATGGTTTCGCTGAAACCTGTGCAGAGTAATATTGGAATATCAGGGCGTATCTTAATTAATTGCATTGATAATTCATCTCCGGACATATTCGGCATTGCCATATCTGTAATAACCATATCAACTTTATTGGGAGATGCGCGGAAAATTTCAAGGGCATTAATGCTGCTTGAAGATGAAGTAACCTGATAACCAAGCTTCTCTAACATTTCTGTTTCCATTGTGATGATATATTCTTCATCATCCACAAGCAGTATTCTTTCCGTTCCACCCTGCAACTTATCTTTGTTTTCAACAAACTTCTCTTTAACAGAACTCTTTACAACGGGCAAATACACCTTAAATTCAGTTCCCCTTTCAGGTTCGGTTTCTACTTTTATACCACCTCCCATGTTTCTTACAATACCATGGACAACTGATAACCCCATTCCCGTTCCCTTTCCTTTTTGTTTGGTGGTAAAAAAAGGGTCAAAAATTTTTCCAAGCACTGTTTTATCCATACCTGTACCTGTATCGCCTATTGTCAGGCAGACATAGTCACCGGGTATGATTTTGGAATCTATTGTGTATATTTCAGGTTTTCTTAATTTAATCTTTTTAAGACTTATT
Source organism: uncultured Desulfobacterales bacterium (assembly GCA_964557635.1). GTDB lineage: Bacteria > Desulfobacterota > Desulfobacteria > Desulfobacterales > Desulfobacteraceae > WGCX01. The sequence goes on along the minus strand of CAZLBE010000208.1, from coordinate 2,603 downwards.
GTAAGCTTTCCCCCGGTATTTTTCATGGCATGCCAGGCGTTGGTTGCAAGATTCATTACAATTTGATGAATTTGGGTAGGATCGGCTCTGACCATACCGCAGTCTGTCCGTATATCCTGTGTGATATTAATTGTTGCAGGAATTGAAGCCCTGATAAGTTTTAATGCTTCTATGACAGCATTCTGTATTTTAACAGGTTTTAACTCGCAGGTTTCCTGTCTTGAAAATGTAAGAATCTGCTGTACCAGATTTTTAGCTCTTAAAGCTCCGGCATAAATCCTGTCAAGGCTCTTTTGCATGGGACTGTCCATGGGCAGATCCTTTATCAGCATTTCAGTATAACCCATAATCGGGAAAAGAATATTATTAAAATCATGTGCAATACCCCCAGCTAAAGTACCTATGGATTCCATCTTTTGAGATTGCTGCAATTGCCGTTCTAAAATTTTTTCATGTGTAATATCCTGCTTGGCAGCAGCAAAACCTGTAATATTGTTCTTCTCATCCTTTACCGGAAAAATAATTGCTCTTTCATAAAATATGGTTCCGTCCTTTTTTTTATTACTGAAAATACCATTCCAGGTTTTTCCGGAAGTTATTGTGTCCCACAGATTTTTATAAAATCCTGTATCCTGTTCACCGCTTTTTAAAATACGTGGATTTTTGTTTTTTACTTCCTTGAAATTATAACCTGTGACTTTTTCAAATTCCGGATTAACGTATTCAATATTACCCTTTAAATCGGTAATTACAACCTCCTCCCCGGATTGTTCAACAACCGTTGCAAGACGTGCGATCTGTTTTTCCGATTGTTTGCGTTTGGTTATGTCCGTTACATTACCTTCAAAACAAATAACATTACCGTTTTTGTCATAGACGGCACGGGCGCAGACAGATACCCATATATGTGAATTATCTTTACGACAGGCTTTGAATTCAAAATGTTCGACAACTCCTTTATCCTGCAGAAGTTTAACATAACGATGTCTGTCCCCGGGATTTACGAAAAGCTGTTTTTCCATATCATTGATTGAAGAGATGATATCTTCTGGAGATGAATAGCCGTGTATCCTGGCAAAGGCAGGGTTGACAGCGATCAAGATGCCTGCCGGGGTGCTCTGAAAAATACCTTCAACTGCATTATCAAAGATGCTTTTATATTTTTTTTTACTTTCTATCAGCTTTTTTTCCAATTGTTTCCGGCCCCTGATATTAAAAACAAGGATAAATATGACAAATATCAGTCCCAAAAGAATTCCAATGGTCGAAACAATAAGTTTGATATTTTTAAGATAAAATGAGGGTGGTTTATTAATGATTATAGAATTTTCCGGCAGCATGGAAGAGTCAAAATGAAATTTTTTAAGCTGGTTATTGTCAAACATATACCGGTTTGGGCTTGTTTTTACAACTGGGATATCTGCAGGTTGTTTGCCGTTGAGAATCTGCAGTGCAATATCTGCAGCAGCTTCTCCCTGGGCAGAACCGCTGGTCAATTTTCCCCCTACAATGCCATGACCTAAGAAAAAATCCCAGACGCCATAAATGGGTACATGACTGACGCTTTCAATCATTTCCGATGATTCGACATATGATACAAGATCGCCGTTTTTCGTTCTGACGGTTGAAATGAGCATGATCAGGGTACCTGGCTTAAGCTTTCGTGTATCCTGTAAAATTTGTTCCAGGTTAAAATTATTTTTAAATTGAAATTTCACCCGGTTTTTATATTGAAAAATAAACTTGTCCATCAATGCTTTATTTGCATGATATGTGGGTGAATCATCCCCATACAAAATAATCTTACGGGTGTTAGGGCTTAATTTCAAAGCCACATCAATGGTTGATTTAAAATCTACATCCTCAACAACACCGGTAAACAGATGCCTGCCGGAAAGCATATCGTCACTGAAATTATTGATACCGCAGAATACAACAGGTATGCCGGAAAATAATACATCATGGTGCAGCAATAAAAAATTCAGCGCATTATTATCTGAACATATGACAAGATCAAATTTGATATCTTTAAATTTTATTTTGTACATGTCAAATAAAGACAGCAAATAATCCGGCCTGTCTATCCTTTTGGTATCCATGTATTCAAATCTAAATTCAGCCTTTGCTTTGTTTTTTTTAAATTCCCGCGTGATTCCTTTTTCAATTGATTCTACCCAGGAAAGTGATCTGTGGTATGAATGCAGGATTAGTATTTTTGGAGTATGGTGCTTTGCGGCAACAGACAGATGAATTCCTGCAAATAGAAAAGAAAATAACAACAGGATCAAGGATAAAATAATTTTCCGGCTGTATCTTATTTGCAAGTATATCCTCCATGATTTTTTTGTCTTCTTCATGAGTCAAATGTATAATCTACAGTTTCTCTGGTCATGATGCATGGTTGTAATATAGTCTTGTTATTTTTTCAATACCTGTCCAATAAAAATCTACGAATAATTTCCAGTTTAATAAATTTTTCTTCTGGAAAAACCTTTCCCAAGTACATTAAATGTGTTTTCCTTAATTAAAAACGAATCAGGGTCAATGTTTTTTAAACAATACCTGATTATTTTCCATTGCCGGATTTTAAATTTCTGTTTCCT